>JBBSOM010000173.1:0-6122 GCA_038259715.1 Longimicrobiales bacterium | reverse complement strand
GCTCGTTTGACCATTCTCGGAGCCGGACCCATCGGGTGTGAACTCGCCCAGGCGTTCGCCCGGTTCGGAAGTCGTGTCACCCTTCTGGACATGGCCGATCGGGTGCTCCCCCGCGAAGAGCCGGAGGCGTCCCGCGTGCTCACCAGCGCACTGGAGGCCGACGGCGTCCGCTTCGTCGCGGGCGCCCGAGTGGTCCGGGTCCAGCCGGCGGGCCCCGGGAACCGGGTGATCTTCGAGCGCGACGGGAGCCAGGGCGGCGCCGTGGAAGGCGAGGTGGAAGCCGATGCGCTCCTGCTCGCGGTGGGCAGGACCCCCAACGTGAATCTGGGCCTGGAGGCGGCCGGGATCGCGTACACCAGCAAGGGCGTGCGGGTGGACGCGCGGCTCCGGACCACGAACCGCCGGGTGTACGCCGTGGGTGACGTGGCCTCCGCGATGCAGTTCACCCACGTAGCCGACGCCCAGGCCAGAATCGCGGTCCGCAACGCGCTCTTTTTCGGACGGGGCCGCGCGACGGACCTGGTGGTGCCGGCCGCCACGTTCACGAGTCCCGAAGTGGCGCGCGTCGGGCCCACCGCCGAGGAGCTGCGGGCCGCCGGCACGGAGGCCGAGACCGTAACCGTGGAGTTGAGCGAGGTCGATCGGGCTCGCCTGGACGGCGACGAGGCGGGCTTCGTTAAGGTGCACGTCGCGCGGGGAAAGGATCGCATCGTCGGCGCCACTATCGTCGCGCCTCACGCGGGCGAGATCATCGCCCAGATCGGTCAGGCCATGGCCTTCGGCCACGGGCTCGATGCCGTGGGAAGCGTGATCTTCCCCTACCCTACCGTCGCGGAAGGCCTCCGCAAGGCGGCCGATGAGCTGCGGCGCGGAAAACTGACCCCGCGGGTCCGCCGGGCGTTCGGCTTGTACTTCAGGCTGAGTCGTCTCCTACCCTGACGCCCCCCGCCTCCCTTCTATCAGGAGGCCGCGGGTCCCGACCGTCGTCCGGTGGGCCTTCGTCACCTGGCCCGTGCGGGTCGGGTCCGGTAGCGTCCCGTAGCGCCCGGCGGGCGATGCGTGTGACCCATGCGGTGACCGCCACCGTGGCCGCCAGCCCCCCACCCAACAGGACGTAGTGCCCGACTCCGCGTGGCGCGCCGGCGGAGCCTCCCATCGCGACCTGGCCCGCCGTGAAGCCCGCGTAGTTGTACAGGAAGCTGGCCGGCGCCATGCCCAGGAGGCTCGCCACTACGTAGTCCCGAAGGCGTACGGGCGTGAGGCCGAGCGCATAGTTCATCGCGCTGAACGGAAAGGCGGGCGAGAGCCTGAGCAGGAAGACGATCTTGAAGCCCTCCGAAGCGACGGCGGTATCCACCGCCCGGAACCGCACGCTCCGTCCGATCCGGCTCACGACCCAGCCCCGCGCGACGTGACGCGAAATGAGGAAGGCCAGCGTCGCTCCCAACGTTGCGCCGACCAACGTGTAGGCGGTCCCGCGCAGCAGGCCGAAGGTCGCCCCCGCGGCGAGGGTCAGGAGCGATGCAGGGACCCACGCCACCGTAGCGCCGGCGTACAGTACGATGAACCCCACGGCAGCCCACGGCCCGAGGGTCCGTACGAGGTTCACCGCCCGCGGCAGCACGCTCGCACCCGCCCGACCGGCAAGGACGACCATCGCGAGGGCCGCGGCGACGGCCAGGACCTTCCACGTCGTCGAGAGGTTCCGGAAGCTCAGGGGTTCGATCCCTTGTCGAGGATATCAGGAGAGCGTGGCTCCAGATGACGCTACGCGATCCGAGCGTTCGGGCCGACGATCTCGAGCGCCAGCCCCGGGGGCGCGAGCCGCTTCAGGACATTCGCCGCCCGCCGGTTGCAGGAGGCCTTCCGAAGGCTTCCGACCAGGACCGCGACATTGCCGGAAGTGCTCATGGCGTGGGGCCGCTCATCGCCGCGTCGGCCTTGCCGACCCTCACGCGCCAGGTCTCAGGCCCCCCCTCCAGGTACTCGAAGGAAAACGCGGCATCGCCCCGGGTCGCCTTGAGCGTGTAGTACATGCACTTCGGATCATGGTCCACGGTCAACTCCAGGGACTGGCCCCCCTGGAGCTCGTCGTAGGCGCTCATGATGAGCTCGAACCGATCTTTGGGCTGAACGGATCGCACGTCCAGCATCCTCATATCCATCATCCTGAACCTCCGCGCCGAAGGGTTGTCACGCTATGCGTTACCGCTCCGAACTCAGGCCTTAGCGTCGAATGAAGACGCGAACGAGCCCGGGCTCCTGCTCCTCACCACGTCGTCGTCGCTGGTTGCACGCTCCCGTACACCATTGGGCTCCGTCGGTGCTGCCGTGCCCTCTCGCCGCCGTCCACCAGACCGAAACCCTGGAATATTGTATCGTGCTTGTCAAGCTGATTTTAATGTTTATTATTGCATATCGAGGAGGCTCGCCACTTGACGTGATGGAACGGTGACCGTTCTGTTCGCAATAATCCTCCGCTGGCGTTGCGCTCACGTCGTGGGGTCGGGCCTGGTTCGAGGTCACCTCCTCACCGGAGGTCGGATCGGGCCCTGACCACGAGTACGAGCGGGTCCCAGGCGGGACCGAAGGATAAACAACGATGGTGTCCATCGCAGGCTGGGTGACCCTGATCGCCGTGGCGATCGTCGTCGTCGTCGCCGTCTACGTGGGAACAAAGGCACGACAGACGATTCCGGGGGGTTATGCGGCTGTGTACGGCGTCCGCGCCTCTTACGCGGGCGTTCTGATCGTACTTCTCCTCCTGGCGTTGGTCGCCTCCATACGGGACACACCGTATGCCGCGCTCCGCGGGCCGGAGCCGTCGGTCCGGGTGGAGGTCGTCGGTATGATGTGGGCCTGGCAGATGAAGAAGCGCGAATCGACCGAAACAGCCGCCGGACCCCTCGTGCTCCCCTTCGGAAAGGTCGTGGAGTTCGAAGTGACCTCGTCCGACGTGAACCACGGGTTCGGCGTGTACGACGACGCCGGCCACCTCCTGGCACAGGCGCAGGCCATGCCCGGCTACGTGAATCGCCTCAGGTACGTATTCGCCAAACCGGGACGGTACCACGTGGCGTGCCTCGAGTACTGCGGGATCGCCCACCCCGTCATGCTCTCGGAAATCACAGTCCAGTGAGCACCGACACGATGCCCTACGCGCCCGACTCCACGGACCGGGCCTCCCGGACCGTCACCGTGCTCTGGATGGTGACCACGCTGACGGTCTTCCTGTTGATGATCACCTTCGGGATCACGATGCGCCTCGCTCAAGGGCAGGCGGTCAACCTCAATCCCGGGACGTTCTACGCACTCATGACCATGCACGGCCTCGGCATGGTCGGGTCGCTCTTCTCCGCGGGCCTCGCGATCATCTGGTTCATCTCGGTCGGATACACGAAGCTCAGCGTCGGGCTCATGCGCTTCGCTCTGGCGCTCTTCATCATCGGCGCCGCGGGTCTGCTCGCGGCGACGGTGATCGGACGGTTCGGCCCGGGCTGGTACCTGTTGTATCCACTGCCCTTCGTGAATCCAACCTGGCCCCAATGGTCCATCGGCCTGGCCATCATCTCCCTGATGCTGATGGGCGTGAGTTGGCTCGTCATCCAACTGGACATCCTTCGTGGGCTGGCGGCCCGATTCGGGGCGTCCAAGCTGCTCGGATGGCAGTACATGAGCCGGACACCGCCGGCGGAGGAACTGCCGGCCCCAGTCCTCGTGGTGGTGGTCTGTGCAATCGCAGGCGTCATCGGCACGCTCATCGGGGCGGCGACCTTCGCGATCTACCTCTTCAAATGGTTCGCGCCCGCGGCCGCGTTCGACCCGCTCCTGTTGAAGAACAGCATGCTCATGTTCGGCCATATCATCGCCAACCTGGCGATGTACTGTGGGATTGGCGCGGTCTACGCCTACCTACCCACCTACACGAAGCGCTCGTGGCACCTGAACCGGATCACGATGCTGGCGTGGAATGCCACGCTCATCTTCATCCTGGGTGCCTACTTCCACCACCTGTACCAGGACTTCGCGCAGCCTGAAGGGCTGCAGTACGCCGGGCAGATCCTGTCCTATATGAGCGCTATCCCCGCAACCGCGGTGACGGTGTTCGGTGTGGGAAGCCAGGTCTACGGAGCGGGACTGCGCTGGACGTTCACACCGCTCGCGTTCTTCCTCGGAATCCTCGGTTGGGTGATCGGCGGGATTGCCGCCGTGGTCGATTCCACGATCGCCGTCAATCGGGTGTTCCACAACACGCTCTGGGTCCCGGCCCACTTCCACACATACTTCCTGGTGGGATTCGTCTTCCTCATGCTCGGCTTCCTGCACCGGCTCGTGGCCTCCACGTCCCAGCGGCTGTCGAGCGCCAGTCTTTGGGCCATGGTCGTCGGAGGGTACGGGTTCGTGTTGATGTTCTATCTCGGCGGCCTGTACGGGGTGCCAAGGCGCTATTCGACGTATGGAAACCTCACGTTCGGAGGCCTCGACAAGATCGGCGCACACCTGGCCCTCGGCGGCGCTACCTTCGCCAGCGTATTCCTGCTGGGCGCCCTCGGCTTCACGATTTCGTTGATGAGAAGGTCCGCCGGGAAGCCGGCCGCCGGATAGACGATGGACGAACCCCCCACCGGCGTGGTCGACTCCCGCGTGGACGACTCCGGCGCGGCGGGCTCCGGCGCCTCGAGGCACCGACGGCTGTGGTGGACGCCGCCGCTCGTGGTCGCGGGGCTCTTCATCATCTTGATCGGGAAGTGGACCCACGGCCTCGCGGCCTTCAGCGTATACTCGGCGGCGCGGGTCGAAGCCGGCCCACTCCCGCGCAAGGCGCCTCCGCTCCGCTTCGTCGACACATCGGGGCGCTTGTCTGACGCGACGACGAGCGACGGCGCATACCGACTCGTCAACTTCTTCTACGCAAGCTGTCCCGAAGCCTGCCCCGTGGTCATGCTGAAGATGGACCGGGTCAAGGCGGCGCTCGGTGACCTCATCCCCGGGAAGGTGCGCTTCGTCAGCCTGAGCTTCGACCACGATCCTCCCGATGTCCTGCGGGCGGTGTGGGCCATGCACGGAAGTCCAGTCGGCTGGACGATGGGCACGCTCACGGCACTCGACCAGGAGCCGCTGCTCGAGCGGCTCGGTGTGGTCGTGATCCGCCGGAAGGACGGGCTCATCAACCACACTCTGGACCTTTTTCTGATCGATCCGGACGGCGTCGTCCGGGCGGTATTCTCACCCGACGACCCACCCGACCAGATCGCCGACGCCATCCGCGGATTCCTCTGAGTCCTGCCGTGGACGGCCATCCTGCACCCGGGCGAGCCGAGCATCGGGCATTCGCGGGTCCCCCCGCGCGGGATCCGCAGCGCTCGCGCAGACCCGCCATCGGGCTCTGGCTCATCGCCGCCGGAGCACTGGCCTCGCCGTTTGTCGATGGCTATCTGACGCAGACGCAACCGCGCTTCGTCGTATTCCACGGTCCAGCTTGGCTCCTCCTCGGATACGTTGCGGGTCGGCACTTCATCCTCGCACCGAGGCCTCACGCGTGGAATCCGCTCGGCCTGACCGGACTCGTGTTCTTCGTCGGCTCCGTGGCGTTCTGGATGATTCCCCGCACCGTCGACGCCGCAGTGCTTTCATGGTGGGTCGACGAGTTGCTCCATGTGAATCTCGTCGCGGCCGGATTTCTGCTGGGCTGGAGTGTCCCGGCAATGCCCTTCGTCCTGAAAGCGGCAAGCGGGATCTACGCTGCTTCGATGACCTTCGCGCTCGGTGCGCTCTACACCCACTACTCGGGGCTGTTGTGCGGTACCTTTACGCTTCTTCAGCAGAGACAAACGGGCCACCGACTCTACGTCCTTTCGTCCCTCATCGTCGTCGCGGTGTTTGCAGGGGGCTTGCGGGGGCTCGCGCGTCAGAAGTCGCTATCCGGGAACTCCTGACAACGGTGGCGAGCTTTCAGGCGGCCGGCCCTTTCACGAAGGGAGTCATCGCGGTGAACCAGCCATGGGTGAACGAGGGAAACGCCGCCCTCCTCGTGGACCAGTACGAACTGACCATGCTCCAGGCGTACTGGCGGGAGGAGATGTTCGGCGACGCCGTGTTCAGCTTGTTCTCCCGCCGGCTTC
>JBBSOM010000172.1:0-6126 GCA_038259715.1 Longimicrobiales bacterium | reverse complement strand
GGCGGCGACTGACTCCATTGCTCGGGGAAGCGAGCGGCCAACGTAGTATGCGCCAGGCGGCGACCCTCGAGTTCGTGGTGGCGAACATCGTCCTGCTCGTCACCGCCCTCCTGGTGCGAACGTCACCGATGTGAACGGCCGAGTGAGCCACCCCCTTGGCACCCCCTTGGGGTCGAGCATCAGGACGTTCGCACCCATGGAGGCGAAGAGCTCCGCCGCCCGTGCTCCGGCCGGCCCCGCTCCGCCGATACCGATGTCTCCGCGCGCGCTCATACTCTCCCCCTCGTCGCTTGGCTCCGGAGGTCCGACGTACCGCGTGCCGCCTCACGGCGTCAGCGGTGGTGCTGCTCGTGAGCGCCGCCCCCGGCCTGGCCGCCCATCATGGAGCCTGAGCCCATCATCCCGCACATCATGGTGTTCATGAGCTGTGCGCCTTCGGGGAGCTTGGCGAGTTGCTCCGGCGTGAGCAGCGCCCGAGCCTCCACGGAGGCTTTTGCAACCGCCATGTGGGCCTGGACCATATGGGTAGCGGCCTCTTGCAAGGCCCGCTCATATGCACCCATGTCGGGTTCGGAACCCACCAGCGCGCCGGCGGCGTCCGCCTGAACCGACATGGCCGCCTGCATATGGGTCAGGCGCTCCTGCCTGGCCTTGGCGACCAGGTCGTCCAGCCGGGTCTGCTGGTCCGGCGTGAGTGCCAGGTCCACACCTCCGAACAGGGCTCCGGCACCCATCATGGCAGGATCCATCCCGCCCATCCCGCCGGCCGCCATGCCGTGATGCCCGGCCATTGTCCCACCGCTCATCATGCCTTCATGCCCATCCATCATCCCCTGGGCGCCCATCATCTCCCGGCCGCCCATCATCGAGCACATCTGCATCGTGCCTTGTCCCATCATGCCCTCGTGTCCGGCACCGTGCATGGTGCCCGTCTGCTGCGCCCCCAACGGCGCGGCGGCGAGTGCGGCCAGGGCCAGTGGCGTCGTCCAGCGAAGCGTCCTCATGATCGCCTCCTCGGTTGTTCTTCTTGAATTGACTAGCACCGTCCGGGTGTTCTATACACTGAAGCTCGCCTGAAGACGGTGAAATCCGGGTGAAGCCGGGATGAGCGTGTCTTCACGAGCTTCCTGAACACGCTTTGAGATGCTCGGGTCCGCAGCAGCACACCGCCTCCCGATGACCTGGATCAGCTCGCGGCGGTGGTGAAAGTGAAAATCATCCCGTACATGCCGTTGTCGGGATTCTGCCAGCCGGTCCCCATGTGGGAGCCCATGCCGCCGTTCCCCATGCCCATCCCTCCGGTCATCATGGACTGCGTCGCCCACTGCCCGCCCATAGCGCCGCCATGCATGTCGAGACCGATGACATGGCCGCCCTCGTCCATCATGTCCCCGCCGATGTGGATGACGTAGGGGGTCGAGGGCTTCAGGGGTACCGCCGGCGTGAGCGTGAGCGTCGTGCCGTCCGTGGAACGACTCCAGTCACCCGCTACCACGAGCCCGGCCACCGTGCCCTTGTGGAGGTCGGCGTACTCCTCCATCCCGGCCGCGATCGCGTGGTCGAAGGTGATGACCACGGTGGCTCCCACGGACACATTCACCGACCCACCCGTGGGCTGCACGCTGAGCAGTACGGTCACGTCGTCCGCGGGCGGGGTCACGGGGCCTGCGCCACTGGAACACGCCGCGAGTGCGAGGGCGGTGCCAGCGAGGGTCAGGAACTGCGTAGTGCGGCGGTTCATATTCATTTCAGGTGTTCTCCTCGATTGTTTGTCTTACAGGCCGGCGCCCATCCGGGCCGAGGCCAGGGCCTCGGCGCTTGGGACGGAGCCCGCACGCCTCCGTCTCTCATCTTCCCAGCATGCTCTCCCGCAGAACCTTCAGCCTGCGGGCGAACTCCTCTTCCCCGATCTCGCCGTTGGCGAAGCGCCGGCGCAGCGCCTCCTCGGCCTGCTCCTCCTCCGTGACGGAGCGCCCTGTCTGCGCCCGATCCGAAGCGAGACGCCAGAAGGCGAGTCCCAGAACAGCGAAGAGCACGACCCAGAAGCCCCACCACAGCCAGTGCATCCCCATGAACAGCCCGCCGTTGTGCCAGGACATGCCCGGCATCTGGACCATGAGCCCTCCGAACACGTTCATCGTTGTCTCCTTCCCTCAGAGTAGCGCGAAGCGGTCGTGGTCGCCCGTACGGACGTTCACCAGGTCGGTGACGTCTGAGACGATCACCACGCCGTCGCCCCGGTGCCCCGTACGGGACCAATCCGGGATCAGGGCCACCAGGTCGTCGGTCCGCTCCGCACGGCACAGAAACTCCACCTTCGCCTTCTCCGGGTAGCTGCCGCCCTCGTCCATCGAGAGGCGGTAGTCCTTGGGGTCCACCCCCGTGCCGAAGGCGTGCACGCGCGACACGTAGAACCGGGAGACCTCCGCGTCCTGCAGCGCATGGAGCAGGTCCGGCACGGATTCCACCCGGATGATGGCCTTCACGTCCTTCATGCGGTTCATCGGCTCCACCTCCTCTCAGTCGCCTGCCGATGTCATCAGGTCAGCCGGAATCTCGAGCCCCGCGGACCTCGCTTCGGCGCGGAGGACGGCCTCCTGCCAGAGCGAGTAGATAGCGGGGATCACCACAAGGGTCAGGATGGTCGCCGAGAGCATCCCGCCCACCATGGGGGCGGCGATGCGGCGCATCACCGTCGCACCCGTGCCGTGACCCCAGAAGATCGGCAGCAGCCCACCGACGATCGCCGTCACGGTCATCACGATGGGGCGTACCCGGAGTGCAGCGCCGTGGATCACGGCCTGTCGCAAGGATTCGGGACTCGGATCCCGACGCTTCCTCTCCTCCCAGGCATTGCCCAGGTAGAGGAGCATGATGACGCCGATCTCGGCGGCCACGCCGGCCAGGGCGATGAAGCCCACCCCCGTCGCCACGGACCAGTTGAAGCCGAGCGCGACCAGGATCAGCACGCCTCCCACGAGACTGAACGGCAGAGAGAGCATGACCACCAGCGTCTCGCCGATGCGCCCGAAGTTCAGGTAGAGGAGCAGGAAGATGATCACCAGCGTGGCCGGAACGACCACCTGCAGCTTGGCCTTGGCCCGCTGCATGTACTCGTATTGCCCCGACCAGACCAGCGAGTAGCCCGGGGGCATCGGGACCAGCTCGTTCACCACCTTCTGCGCCTCGGCCACGTAGGAGCCCAGGTCCGACCCCTCGACGTCCACGAACACCCAGGCGGTGGGAAGCGCCTGCTCGGTCTTCACGGCCATGGGCCCGCCGACCGTGCGGATCGTCGCGACCTGGCCGAGGGGGATCTGGGCCCCGGAGCCCGACCTACCGCCGTTGGTCGCCCCCATTCCGCCCATCTCCCCACCGGCCTGCCCGTCGTCGCTCGCGCCCGCACCCACCATGCCCGCCATGGTCGACGGCGCAGCCATGTCGGACATGGCGCCGCGCCGGACGCCGACCGGGATCAGGATGTCGGCGAGCTTCTCCGGCTGGTCGCGCAGCTCCTGCGGATAGCGCACGCGAACGTCGTAGCGCTCGCGCCCTTCGACCGTCCGCGTGATGCTCATACCGCCCACTGCGGCGGCGATCACCATCTGGATCTGTTTTACGTTCAGGCCGTAGCGCGCCGCCGCCGCGCGGTCGATGTCGATGTCCAGGTACGACCCGGACACGACCCGCTCGCCGATGGCCGAGCGCGTGCCCGGAACCATCTTCACGGCGGATTCCACCGCGGTCGCCAGGCGCTCGAGCTCGGTGAGATCCGGCCCGAAGATCTTCACGCCCACAGGCGTGCGGATTCCCGTGGCCAGCATGTCGATGCGTCCCTTGATGGGCATGGTCCACGAGTTCGTCACCCCCGGCATGCGGAGCTCCTCGTCCATGTCCCGGACAAGGGACTCCTCGGTCACGCCCTCACGCCACTGCTCCCGTGGTTTCAGGACGATGGTGGTCTCGAACATGGACAGCGGCGCCGGATCGGTAGCCGTGGTCGCCCGCCCCGCCTTTCCGAAGACGCTCTGGACCTCCGGAAACGCCTTCAGGATCGAGTCCTGGACCCGGAGCACGTCGCGCACCTTCGCGACGCTCACGCCAGGCAGCGTCGTGGGCATGTAGAGAATGGTGCCTTCGTCCAAGGGAGGCATGAACTCCGAGCCGATCCGCCGCATGGGCAATACGGTGAGGACCAGAGCCGCCAACGCCGCACCGATGACGGGCCACCGGTAGTTCAACACGAACTCGAGCACCGGCCGATAGAGCCCGACAAGGAAGCGGTTCACCGGATTGCTGTGCTCGCGGTGGATCCGCCCGCGAATGAACAGTCCCATGGCCACCGGCACCATGGTCACCGACAGCAGGCTGGCCGCGCCCATGGACAGCGTCTTCGTCCAGGCCAGCGGCTTGAAGAGACGACCTTCCTGAGCCTCCAGGCTGAAAACGGGCAGGAAGGAGACGGTGATGATGAGCAGGGAGAAGAAGAGCGCCGGCCCGACCTCCTTCGAGGAGCGCACGACGACGTCCCACCGCTCTCTTGTCGTCAGCAGCTTGGTATGCAGGTGGTCGCTCCCGTCATCGCCGGGGATGGAAATGCCGAGATCCCTGGCCCGTGCACGCTTTTCGTCGATGGCGTGCTCCAGGTGCTTGTGCATGTTCTCGATCATCACGATCGCGCCGTCGATCATCGCGCCGATGGCGATGGCGATGCCGCCCAGGCTCATGATGTCGGCGCCGAGGCCCAGCGCGCGCATGGCGATGAACGCCATGAGGATGCCCAGGGGCAACGTGAGGATGGCCACCAGGGCGCTCCGCACGTGGACCAGGAAAATTATCGTGACCAGGGCCACGACGATGGACTCTTCCAGGAGCTTGCCCTTCAGCGTGTCGATGGCACGGTGGATGAGGTCCGAGCGGTCGTAGACCGGCTTCACCACCAGTCCGGCAGGCAGGCTCGACTGAATGGAGGCCAGCTTCGCTTTCACCCGGTCGATGGTGGCCAGGGCGTTCTCGCCGTAGCGCATGACGACGATGCCGCCCACCACGTCGCCGCGGCCGTCCAGGTCGGCCACGCCCCGGCGCACGTCCGGCGCCAGGTGCACGTCGGCCACGTCGGACACACGGATCGGGGTCCCGTGGTCGGTGGCGCTCACCACCACGCTCTCGATGTCCTCCAGGTTCTTCAGGTAGCCCAGGCCGCGGATCATGTACTCGCCCTCGGCGAGCTCCAGGACCATGGCGCCCACGTCCTCGTTGGACGAGCGGATGGCGTCCATCACCTGGGTGATGGGAATCCCGTAGCCCCGGAGCTTGATGGGGTCGACGGTGACCTCGTAGACCTGCTCGAATCCGCCCACGGAAGCCACCTCACTCACGCCGGACACGGCGGTGAGCTGGTAACGCAGGTACCAGTCCTGGTAGGAGCGGATGTCGGCCAGCGACATCGTGTTTGTGGTGTCCACCAGCGCGTACTGGTAGACCCAGCCCAGGCCGGTGGCGTCGGGGCCCAGGGTCGGCTGCGCCGCGTCGGGGAGCTTCCCGCGGATGGACGACAGATACTCGAGCACGCGGCTGCGGGCCCAGTACAGGTCCGTGTCGTCGTCGAAGATGATGTAGACGAAGGACGTTCCGAAGAACGAGTATCCCCGCACCGTCACTGCCCCCGGCACCTTGAGCATTTCCGACGCGACGGGATAGGTGACCTGGTCCTCGACGATCTGGGGGGCTTGACCGGCGTAGTCCGTCCGGACGATCACCTGCACGTCGGACAGGTCCGGCAGGGCCTCCAGCGGCGTCTTGAGCATGGCCAGAATGCCGCCGACCGCGATGACGAGGCCGAAGATCAGGACCAGGAACTTGTTCCTGACCGAGGCCTCGATGATGCGCTTCAGCATGGCTCGGCCCGCCTCAGCCGCCGTGACCCTGGTACGTGGACGCACCGGCCGTGTCGGGCTTCATCCCGCTCATGTCCATGCCCGGCATGGCCATCTGTCCGAGGTTCGATTCGGCATCCACCATGAACGCCCCGGACGAGACCACCCGCTCGCCCTCCCTCACGCCCCCGAGGAGCTCCTGGAGCCGCCCCGAGGTGCGGCCCATCCTCACCTCGCGCGGGACCAGCGT
>JBBSOM010000171.1:0-6155 GCA_038259715.1 Longimicrobiales bacterium | reverse complement strand
GGGGTGAGCGGCGCGTCGAGGGAGAGGTGGGACTGACTGATGGCCAGCGTTCGCTCGACCTCCTCCTGCGAGATGTCGAGGCCCACGGCGATCTCGTCCGCGGTGGGTTCCCGGCCGAGTTCCTGGAGGAGAGCCGAACTGCGGCGGCCGATACGGTGAAGCGCGCCGGCCCGATTCAACGGGACGCGCACGATGCGGCTCTGCTCCGCGAGAGCCTGGAGGATGGCCTGGCGAATCCACCACACCGCGTAGCTGATGAACTTGATACCCTTGGTCTCGTCGAATTTATGCGCCGCTCGGATCAGGCCGACGTTGCCCTCGTTGATCAGGTCGGGGAGCGGCACACCCTGGTTCTGATACTTCTTCGCGACCGAAACGACAAAACGGAGATTGGACCGAACGAGCTTGTTGAGTGCCTCGTCGTCGTCCTTACGGATACGACGCGCGAGTACCGCCTCCTCATCGCGATCGATCAGGGGGTACTGACTGATTTCCTTGAGGTACTGATCCAGGGAACCATCCCGGACCGGGCCTCTTCGGGAGGTGAAACTCATCGGGAGATCTTGGGAGGGATCATTCGCCCGGGAGACGGCTATCCTCGTGGCCCGCAACAAAGCGGGTGGGCCGGCGCACCGTGTAGAATTGGGGGACGACGCTGGTTCGCGCAACCAAACCAGGGCAAGACCCGGTCAAAGCGGGTTTCGTCGGGTGAGGCTAACGGATCGCTTCGCCGATCCGGCCCCACCGGACATGGCGGAGCCAGAGCATTCGCCCGACGGCGCGCGTGTCGAAGGAGTAGTAGATGAACCACGGCTTGCCGCGGAACGCCTCGCGGGAGACGAAGCCCCAGTAACGCGAGTCCTCACTGTTGTCCCGGTTGTCGCCGAGCATGAAGTACTCCCCGGCTGGAACGACCAGTGGACCCCAGTTGTCACGAGTCGGATGATAGCCACGGCGGGTGCTCGCGATCAGGTGGTTCGATTGCCAGCGCATGTCGGGGTGCACCGCGTCGCCACGCCGGTCGATATAGTGCACGTAGGGCTCCGCCTCGGCCTGCCCGTTCACGAAGAGCACTTTGCCGCGCATCTCGAGCGTGTCGCCGGGTATGCCCATGAGACGCTTCACATAGTTCTTGGTGGAGTCGTGGGGCGGCACGAACACGACGACGTCCCCACGCTCAGGTTCCTCGAACGCAGGCAGGTGAAGGTGCGTTCCCGGCACCTCCGCCCCGTAGGCGGCCTTGTTGACCAGAAGGAAATCACCGACCAGAAGCGTGTTCTCCATGGAGCCGGTCGGGATCCTGAACGCTTCGACGATGAACGTGCGCACCACCATGAAGACCGCGAACGCGATGAGCAGCGTCCGCGTCCAATCCCAGAGCATACCGACGAGGGCGCGCACGCGTGCCTCGGAATTCCGGAGGATCCCCATCACCGCCCCCACTTCCCGTTCCTCTTGCGCACCCGGTTCGACTCCTCGTTGGAGGCCACCGATGGACCCGTCGGTCATCCGGCTCTGAGAAATGGCCCTGGCAACGGAAGTCCGTACACGAGCCGCGTCGCCTCCGTTCCTGACCTCCTCCTTTCTACCACGGGCTGCTACGTTGCCGCGCGGGTTCGGGTTCCCCCCGGAGAACTCTGTGCGGCGCATCTCAGGAGATCGGACGTGACGACCCCACGCGGGGCGCGAGGCAGCCTGACTTCCTGGCTGGCCCTGGTGCTGGTGCTCGGCGGCACGTTCGCGGCGCTACTCGCATGGGCTCGGGCCACACAGAGCGCGGAGGACTGTGGCGCGCGTGCCGATGGCGCCTGTGCGGAGGGTGCACCCGACCCACTCGGAGCCGGCGACGAATCGGGGGGCGACCCCGTTCCGCGGCTCGATTCCGCCACCGCGTGCCGGGACGCTGCCTACCTGTGCGCCGACGTGGACAAGGCCGGTCAGATCCAGATCCAGCGCTGGCGCCACTTCGAGGGCACGATGATCGTGCATGTCCCCCTGCCCGGGATCGCGGACGTGGCACAAGCACAGCGCCTCCAACACGCGGCGACCGCTGGAATCCGACGGTGGAACGGGCAGCCCTTCCCGATCCTTGTGGACGAGCGCGGCACGCGGCATGCCCAGATCGAGGTGCGGTGGGTGCCATCCCTGGCCGGATCACAGATTGGCGTCGCCCACGTCGCCTGGACTGCAACCGGGGGCCTCTCCGTGCGCTCGATCGAGCTGGTCACCCAAAATCCCCTCAACGGTCGCGACGTGGATCCCGACGAAATGCTCCTGACCGCCATGCACGAAATGGGGCACGCGCTCGGCCTTCCGCATTCGGAGGACCCTCACGACGTGATGTACTCCACAAACGCGGCCAACGGATTGTCCGCGCGGGACTACAAGGCCATCGAAGCACTCTACCGCCTCCCGGACGGGGCCCTCATCATTCCCTGACCGCGACGCGGACGACGGCGTCTGGCAGCCTCATTTCTACCACGGGCTGCTAACCATCACGGACCAGCCCGTACTTCTCGATTTTCTTGTAGAGGTTCGAGCGAGGCATCTCCATTCGGCGCGCGGTTTCAGCGACGTTCCAGTCCGACTCCCGCAACTTCTGCACAATGAAGGCTTGCTCCGCGCGATCCTTGAAGTCCGAGAACGTCTCGGCGCCGAGCAACTGGCTGCCGAGGTCGGAACCCGAGCCATGGTCTGGAGCCAGAATACCGACATCCTGCGCTCGGACCGGGTCGCCCGGCGCGAGGATGAGCAGACGCTCCACGGTGTTGCGCAGCTCGCGCACGTTCCCCGGCCAATCCAGTCCCACCAGCTTCGCGACTGCGTCGTCCGCAAAGCTCCGGGCGCCTTGCAACGCAGTGCGCGCGAGGTTGCGGGCGAAGTGGTTCACGAGCATGGGAATGTCCTCGCGGCGCTCCCGAAGCGGAGGCACGTGGATCGGCACCACATTGAGCCGGTAGAAGAGGTCCTCGCGGAAGCTACCGTCGGCGATCTCTGCGGGCAGATCCTTGTTGGTCGCCGCGACCACGCGTACGTCCACCTTGACGGGGCGGGACCCGCCCACGCGGGTGACAACGCCTTCTTCGAGCGCACGCAGGACCTTCGCCTGTGCCGCCAGCGACATGTCCCCGATCTCGTCGAGGAAGAGCGTGCCTCCGTCGGCCTGCTCGAACTTCCCCGCCCGATCGGCAACCGCGCCGGTGAACGACCCCTTCAGATGGCCGAAGAGTGCGGACTCGATCAACTCCGAGGGGATCGCCGCACAGTTGACCTCCACGAACGGGGCGCGTTTCCGGTCCGACAGCCGGTGGATCGCGCGCGCCACGAGTTCCTTTCCGGTACCGTTCTCCCCCGTAATGAGCACGCGAGCATCCGTTGGCGCCACTCTGTCGATGCGTTCTAGAACCCGTCGAATCGAGCGTGAGTCGCCGACGATCGCATAAGGGCTCTCCACGCGATCGCGCAGGGCCTGCATGCTCGCCGTCAATCCACGCAGTTCGAGCGCGCGCCGCAGCGTGACGAGCAGTCGATCGGTGTCGAGCGGCTTCTCGAGAAAGTCGTATGCGCCCTTGCGGGTTGCTTCGATCGCGGTGTCGATGGTGCCGTGGCCCGAGATCATCACCACCGGGACGCCGCGGTCGGCTTCCCGAAGACGCTCGAGCACCTCGAGCCCGTCCATACCCGGCATCTTCACGTCCAGGAAGATCACGTCGGGGCGCATCCTGGCGGCAACCTCGAGCGCCTCCGGACCCTCCGAAGCGTCGAGGACTTCGTGGCCTTCGTATTCGAACACCTGGACGAGCGCGTTACGGATGGACTTCTCATCGTCGACGATCAGGAGGCGCGCCATGGATCTTCTCTACCGGCGCGCAATGAGGACGAGGCTGTCGCGCTGGACGAAAACCGACTGCACCCCATCCGGCTTCGGAATCGCCAACGCGTCGTCCGGTAGGGTCCGGCGGCGTTCCCGTCCGAAACCGCGAAGGATGTCCGGAATGAGGCGTCGAGGAAGCGGGATGTGGGAAGCTTCGACGTGATCCACGAGCAGGGCGAGGTGCTCCTGGTCCAGCGGCACCAGCGAGCCGGTCATCTCGATGGACACCGTGTCGGGCAGGACCCCGATGATGCCGTCGAGCTTGGGCATCCCCGGGAAGGCGGTCAGAGCCAAGCGCGACGTGAGGCGCACACGCCCGTCGGTCAGCGAAACCGTCGGGTCCGTGACACCGGGCGGAATGATCCCGGGCAGGGCGTATCGAACGAGGGAGGAGAGTTCGAGCCCACTGAGGGCCATGCGATCCGGGCCGTCACCGTCCCGGAAGTGCTCGAAGCGGTCCAACGTCCTGTCCGCCAACTCGGGTGAGGGCTGCGCCTCCGCGGGCGCCGCCGTCTCGCGACGCATACCAAGGGCTCCCTCTAGGGTCGGGAATACGAGTGGACCCCAACGGAAGCCCGCGTACGCAACACACACGAGCACGAGCAGCAAGACGATCTTCTTCAAGAGGCCGAACACGGCTCATCCCCCTCCAATCAAACGCGAAGCGTCAAGTACGCTGTAATGTGCTCCATCGGTAGACTTCCGGGAATCCGCTCCGGACGGACCTCGATTTCTCCTGGGGCGATTCAGGGCGATGAACACGGGCATCTTCCGCCTTCGTGCGTTTCAATTCGAGGAGCCTCGGACCGGAGCCGCGGAGGTCACGATCGCCGCGACGCCTTCGACGGCGCGGTCCACATCCTCCTCGGTCGACGCCCACCCCACCGAGAGTCGCAGCGCACCCGTCTCGAGCGTACCGAGGATGCGATGGCATTCCGGGGCGCAATGCAACCCCGCCCTCCCCTGAACGTCCCATTCCCGGTCGAGGCGCAACGCGAGCGTGGCGGGATCGACCGTATCCGACGTCAGCGTCACGATCCCGACGCCCTCCGGCGCCGCAGGAGAACGCAGAACCACGCCGGGGATTTCCACCAGCCCGTCGCGAAGACGCGCTTTCAGGCCGGCTTCGTGCGCCGCAAGGCCGGCGACGCCCCGCTCTTTCACCCACGCGATGCCCGCTTCGAGGCCCGCGAGACCGGGCGCGTTGACGGTGCCCGCCTCCAGCCGGTCCGGACAGGCCTCCGGCATGTCGCGACGAGACGAATCTCCACCAGTCCCGCCACGGAGCAGCGGCTCCACGTCCACACCTTCCCGTACCCAGAGCCCCCCCGTACCCTGGGGACCGAGCATCCCCTTGTGCCCGGTAAACGCCACCATGTCGGCGCCGTCCGCCGCACAACTCATCGCAAAGTGCCCGGCCCCCTGAGCGGCGTCCACGAGAACGAGGGCCCCGGCCGCGCGGGCCCGCGCCGAGAGTTCCGCCAGCGGCAGCCGGTTGCCCAGCACGTTGGAAGCGCTGTTGACCACGAGCAACCGGGCACCGTCCAACAAGCGCTCCGCCTCCTCCGTGTCGATCTCCCCTTCCGGAGTTCCGGAAAGCATGCGCACCTCCACACCCCGGGTGCGTTCCAGGTATGCGGCCGGACGCAACACGGCGTTGTGATCGTATTGACTGACGACCAGGGCGTCGCCGGGTTCGAGGACGCCCCACAATGCCGTGTTGATCGCATAGGTCGAATTGGGCAGGAATGCCACCTGGCCCGGGTCGCCCGGGACGCCGAGCAGGTCCTGCACCGCTCGCCGGCAAGCGAGCGCCATCCGGCCCGCGTCCAATGCTCGACCGTAGCCGCCCCGTCCGGGCGTCGCTCCGCACTCCGTGAGGAAGCGCGAGACGGCGTCGACCACGGACGGAGGCCGAAGCGCGGAGGTGGCGGCGAAATCGAGGTAGTGGCTCATGGCCAAGGGTTGGGGCTACGGTCCGGCAAGGGCGAGAATCGTGAAAAATACCCCTTCCCGCCCCGTCAGGACAACGGAAGGCGGCGGCCGCCGCCTCCCTTCCACCACGGGCTGCTACCCTTCGGGGATCGATGCCGCAGAAAGAGCCCGCGCCGGTGTGGCCGCTTCCTTCCGTCCCATTGTGATGACGATCACCGCACCCACAATGATCAGGGCCGCCACGAGGGACCGGGAGGTGAGCGGCTCGTCGGCGAGTGCCCACCCCAGGAAAAGGGCAACCGCCGGATTCACATAGGCATAGGTCCCGACGCGCGCCGGCGTCGAT
>JBBSOM010000170.1:0-6164 GCA_038259715.1 Longimicrobiales bacterium | reverse complement strand
TGAGCGATGACAATGCCTATGCGGAGGCCATGTTCCGGACGCTCAAGTACGCGCCCGACTACCCCAACCGCCCCTTCTTTTCCCTCGATGAGGCCCAGCGCTGGGTGGAGGAGTTCGTCCGCTGGTACAACACCCGGCACCTGCACCGCGCGATCCGTTTCGTGATGCCCGATCAGCGTCACTTCGGGCAGGAGAAAGCCATTCTCGCCAGCCGCCAGCGGCTCTACCGGCGTCGGATGGAGAGGTGGGACGCGCCATGGTCCATCATTGCACTGGTGTGGTGGCCCATGAGCCTCTACTTCGGCTGGATCACCGCCGCCTGGGTGGCGAACCTCAGTTCACTCCAGGTGGCGCTGGGCTTTGCCTTCCCGCAGACCGCTGCATGGGCGATTGGGGCTGCGGTTGCGCTCACCGCGGTCCACCTGATTCTGGTCTATCGGCGTAACATGCGAGAGAGCGCTCTGGTAGCGGTGTGGGCGATCGCGGCGGTCGGCGCCCGTCACTGGGAGGCCCCGATGGAGAGTTCCATTTTTTGGGGCAGCTCTCTCTGTGGGGTTGTCCTGTTCGTGGCCGTTGTGCTTCACGGCGCTCGAAACTTCACCTGGCCGCCTCCTGAAGGCAGCAGCCGAGATTGACACCGCCCTGGCGGCCCACCGCGCCCCCGCTCGCAGCCCGGTCGGATGCCTTTGGTGCCGGAAAGTCCTTCTCTGACGTGGTATGCCGGGGGTGGGACTCGAACCCACATGGGATTGCTCCCAGGGGATTAAGAAGTCACGACGGTGAGCCTCGCGCGGGCGGTCAGTTTTGGACGGGCGGCCCTACCGTTCGGTCGAGAACGATGCGCTGAACCCCCGAGCCCGCCCGAGAGCGCCAAGGCCCAGAGCCGGTCGAACTCCCGGTGCGACCAGGGCACCCGGCCCCTGGAGATTCTGCTTGACGTTGGGCCACATTGTAGCTACAATGGTACTACATACATATACGAGGGAAGGAGAGACCCGATGCCGATGAAGAATGATACGGTCCGCGCGCGGATTGACGCGGAGGTCAAGGAACAGGCGGCGCATGTGCTCGGCGCTATGGGCCTGACCGTGTCTGATGCCATCCGCCTCATGCTCATGCGCGTGGCTGCCGATGAGGCGCTGCCATTTCCCGTCGAAGTGCCCAATGCCACGACCCTGACCGCCATGCAGGAAGCCCGCAAAGGACGGCTGCGCTCGTTCGATACTACAGACGAGTTGCTGGCCGACTTGAATGCGCCGGATTGAGCGCACCAATCAGTTCAAACGGGATTACCGGCGCAAAAAACGCGGGCGGCACGGCGCGACGCTCGCCGAAGACCTGACGGGCATTGTCGGGCAACTTGCTGCCGATGCGCCCCTGGCCGAGCGCCTGCGCGACCACGCCCTGACGGGCAACCGGTCCGGGTTTCGCGACTGCCATATCCGCCCCGACCTGGTCCTGATCTACGAAAAGACCGTGGACATCCTGCGCCTGATCCGCACACCCCCTGTCACCCCGTCCTTGCCACTCCATCCCACACTCCGGAGTCCGATATGAACGCTCGACGTTGGTCGCTGGTGCATCTTGTACTTACCACCGGACTGATCGCATGGAGCGGTGTGGCGAATTCGGGAATGCTGTTCGACCAAACCGTCGGTTCGGTCAGTGCGATGACACGGAATGCGTTTACCCCCGCCACCTGGGCGTTCGCGATCTGGGGCCCGATCTACCTCGCCCTGCTTCTCATGGCCGGATTTGGCGTCCGGCGCGCCTTTTCGTCCCATCGGTCGGCGGGCTTCGTCGGGCAGCTCGGAGCACCCTTCGCGGTGGCGCAGGTCGCGTGTGCGCTCTGGCTCGCCGTTTGGCTGGTCGAGGCGGTGCTCGCCGCGTTCTTGATCATGACGGTGCTACTCGCCTGCCTGTACCTGTGCATCCGGCGCCTTCAGATGGAGAGGTGGGACGCGCCATGGTCCATCATTGCACTGGTGTGGTGGCCCATGAGCCTCTACTTCGGCTGGATCACCGCCGCCTGGGTGGCAAACCTCAGTTCACTCCAGGTGGCGCTGGGCTTTGCGTTCCCGCAGACCGCTGCTTGGGCGATCGGGGCCGCGGTTGCACTCACCGCGGTTCACCTGATTCTGGTCTATCGGCGCAACATGCGAGAGAGTGCGCTGGTAGCGGTGTGGGCGATCGTGGCGATCGGCGCCCGGCACTGGGAGGCTCCGATGGAGAGTTCCATTTTTTGGGGGAGCTCTCTCTGTGCGGTGGTCCTGTTCGTGGCCGTTGTGCTTCACGGCGCACGAAACTTCAGCTGGCCGCCTCCCGAAGAAAGCAGCCGAGATTGACCGCTCGCGCGTTCCGCGCGCGCCAAACCTCGGCATCAGGAAATCGGAGTGCGATGGCGGTCGGCGCACACCTCAGTGCCACCATCCTCGCGGTGAACGACCTCGAGTTGGAATGGCACTTGCATCAATCGAGGGTGACCTCATCCCCGAACTACGGAAAGGTGCAACCCATGCCGAACCGAACTCTCAACGCACGAAATGTCGCCATACTCGCCACGAACGGCTTCGAAAACTCCGAGCTCCGAGCGCCGATGGAGGCTCTCAAAGACGCCGGCGCTGTCGTCCGTATCATCTCCCTGCCCGATACCAACGAGACCATTCGTCCCTTGTCGAGCGACGGGTGGGGCGAGGGCATTTCCGTCGACGCCACCGTCGACCAGCAGTCCCCCGCCGACTTCGACGCCCTCGTGCTTCCTGGAGGGGTCGCGAATCCCGACAAACTTCGGATGAACGACGACGCCGTCGCCTTCGTGCGTCACTTCTTCCAGGAAGGCAAGCCGGTGGCCGCTATCTGCCATGGACCCTGGATGCTCGTCGAAGCCGACGTGGTCAGGGACCGCAAACTGACATCCTATCCTTCGATTCGCACGGATCTGGAGAACGCCGGTGCCACCTGGCTGGACCAGGAGGTGGTGGTGGACCAGGGACTCGTGACGAGCCGGCGGCCCGATGACCGACCCGCGTTCATCGAAAAAGTATTGGAGGAGATCGGTGAGGGTGTTCACACCGGCCAGCACGCCTGACCCTTACTCTGGAGCAGCGAACCCTCTGCCTGGGTCGCGTGGATTCGTCCGCTGTGCCTGCTCTCCGCGTTCGTCGTCGGGTGGACCCGTTGTCGGGGTGCCCGGACCCAGGATCCCGATTGGAGGGAGCCGACGAGGGAGGCAGGGCCAGGGCAGTCCGCCCAGCGGCTGGACGCACTTGTATCGATGTTCCGGCCCGATCCGCAACGAACTCCGATAAATGGGTGAAGATATGGCCTTCGTTCAGACAGAGTACACAACCCTCATCCGAAGGCGGATGGAGGAGTTGGAAGACACATTCGAACGCCTCATGCGCGCGACACTTCGGGAAAACGACATGACCACACTGGCGCGTGTTGAGCGGGCAAAGAAGTCGATCGCCGAAAAGGGTGTCGCACTGAAGACTCTTCTGGAGGAGTCCGTGGATGTCCCTGCCGACGACTGGCCCCGTGCCCAGGAGGACATCGATTACGCCTGGACCGAGTACAGCGAGGCCGTGGATCGGCTGCGCTTGGAGATGGAACGCTCCTCCGAGCTGTAGGCACTCACGGGCCTGCTCCTCACCCTTATCCTTCCGCCCCTTCTTTCACGACGAGCCTACCTCACCGAAGGTCTTCGAGGAGGTGCAAAGAACGTGGCATGCCGGGGGTGGGACTCGAACCCACATGGGATTGCTCCCAGGGGATTTTAAGTCCCCTGCGTCTACCGTTTCGCCACCCCGGCGCGAGCGAAACATGGCCCTCCCGCAAGCGGGCGGCAAAAGCGCGCGTTGCGTCCCCTGCCCGTCCAGGTGACTCCGGGCCGTATACTTGCTCTCCGCGCAACCTGCCGGACCGTCCCATATCGAGATCTCCATGCGCCCCGAACGCTTCCGACGCCTGGCTTCCGTCCTCGCCCGCCGTCAGCCCGACCTGACCGTGCTGATGGAAAAGGTCAACAAGCCGCACAACTTCTCCGCGATTCTGCGGAACTGTGACGCGGTGGGCGTTCTCGAAGCCCACGTGGTGCCGCCGGCGCATGGGCTCGACCTCGACCACGCGACGTCGGCGGGGACGCGGAAGTGGATCCGCGTGCACCGCCACGACGACGTTGAATCCTCGGTTGCGCATCTGACGGCTCGCGGTTTTCGGGTGGTGGCGGCCCACCCGGGGGACCGTTCGCGCGACTTCCGGGAGGTCGACTTCACCCGCCCGACCGCGGTGATGATGGGGGCCGAGTTGTACGGCGTCTCCCGCGAGGGCCTGGCCCTGGCTCACGAGCACGTGGTCATCCCTATGCTCGGTATGGTGCACTCCCTCAACGTCTCCGTTGCCACCGCCCTGCTGCTCTACGAGGCCATGCGGCAGCGTCAGGCCGCCGGGATGTACGACGCATCGCGTCTCACGGACGAAGAGTACCGTCGGACGCTCTTCGAGTGGGCGCATCCCCTGCTGGCCAACGGATATCGCCGCAACGGTGAACCGTACCCGCCGCTGGACGGCGACGGCGCGCTCATCCTGGACTGAGGCGTCTCGGCGCCGGTCACCGGCTACTCTTCCGACCGTCCGAGTTGAAAACGGAGCGAGTCCTCGACTCCCTCGTAGAACCACTGGAACCCGCTCGCTTCGAGGGCCTTCGGGAGCACTCTCTGCCCTTCGATCAGCAGTTCCTCAGCCATCTCACCAAAAAGCGCCTTGAGCGCCAGAGCCGGCACGGGAAGGAGCGTGGGGCGGCCGAGCGCCCTGCCCAGCGCATCCGTGAAGGCCGCGTTGGTCAGGGGGTTCGGAGCCACGGCGTTGACGGCCCCCCGGAGCGAGTCGTCGTAGAGCGCATGCAGGATCACGCCGAGCAGGTCGTCCTCGTCGATCCAGGAGAAGTACTGCTTTCCGCTGCCCAGGCGCCCACCGACACCCATCTTGAAGGGGGTGAGCATCCGCGCGAGCGCCCCCCCCTCGGATGAAAGAACTGCCCCCTGCCGCATCCGGACCACGCGCACGCCCGCGTCCTCGGCGGGGCGGCTCGCCGCCTCCCAGGCCCGGGTCACGCCGGCCAGGACGCCGCGTTTCCCGGGCGCCGACGACTCGTCCAGCCGCTCGTCGCCCCGGTCCCCGTAGTAGTCGACGCCGGACGACTGCACGAGCACGCGCGGACCCTCCGTCAGGCGCGCCAGAGTGCGGGCGATGAGCGCCGTCCCCCGCGTCCGGCTCTCCGTGATGCTCTTCTTGCGCGCGTCCGTCCAGCGGCCGTCCGCGATCGACGCGCCCGCCAGGTGGACCACGGCGTCCGCGCGGGCGAGCGCGTCGGCGTCGATCTCGTCCGTAGAGGGGTTCCAGTAGATCGCGTCGCCCTCTGCCTGATCGCGCCGGCGGACCATGGGCAGAACGCGGTGTCCACCGCTGGTCAGGAAGTGCGTGAGGCTGGTCCCGATCATTCCTGACGCGCCGCTGATGGCGACGGTCAGGCGAGGTCGGTCCGCCCAGGCGGCGTGGCGAGCCAGGTCCGTCGTGAAGCGGCGGTGGCGAAACGTGAAGAGCCTGTCGAGCTGGCCCTTCACCCAACCGGCCCCCACCGGGAAGTTCAGGGGCAACTCCAGCTCGATGTCGTCGCTCAGCGCCGTGCCCCCGCCCGCCCCAGGCGCAAAGCCGTGCGTATGCACCCACGACCGGAATGGCCCGTGGACCTGTTCGTCGCGGAACTGGCGCCCGGCCACGAAATCGCGGTGGCGGAGCTCCCATCGGACGGAGACGGGGCCCCGGTGCACCTTGAGGACCACGCGGCCTCCCTCCGCGATGCCGCGCTCCCGCTCGAGGACCTCGACGTTCGCCCAGGGTGGGATGAGGCGTTCGAGCGCGCCGGGCCGCTCATGCCAGTCGAAAACCTCGTCCGGGGGGTGGTCCGGCACTTCGGTTCGGTAGGTGAATTGCATGGTCGCGCTTACCTGAGGAGCGCCATCGCCACGAGGGACGCCGAAAGTTGAACGGTGAGGTTGTCCGTGCCGTGATGGCTCACCGCCTCCACGGCCGCGCAGGCTACGCCGACCACCGCACCTACGGCCAACGCCGCGGATGGGGCGGCTCCGAGCCCCAGGAGTGCCAGA
>JBBSOM010000169.1:0-6229 GCA_038259715.1 Longimicrobiales bacterium | reverse complement strand
GTTCGATGTCGTCGCGTCGCGCGCGGCACAACCGTTCCGTTCGTCCGTTCAGGAGCCACCGTGGCAGAAACCCGCAACGACCCCTTCGGCGCGCTGACGGCCGTCGAACTTCCCGAGGGTCCCACGTCCGTCTACAGCCTGTCCCGCCTGGAGTCCGAAGGCGTCGTTTCGAGCCTCGACCGGCTCCCGTTCTCGATCCGGATCCTCCTCGAGAACGCGCTCCGTCACGCGGGCGGCTCGTACGTTTCGCGGGAACACGTTCAGGCGATCGCGGATTGGAGCCCGACGAACGCGGGCGCCGACGTGCCGTTCATGCCGGCGCGGGTCGTGCTCCAAGACTTCACGGGCGTACCGGCCGTGGTCGACCTGGCAGCCATGCGCGACGGCATCGCCGCCCTGGGTGGGGATCCCTCCCGCATCAATCCGGTGGTTCCGGCCGACTTGGTCATCGACCACTCGGTGCAGGTGGACTACTTCGGGAATTCGGATGCTTTCCGCAAGAACGTGGAGCGCGAGTTCGAGCGGAACTTCGAACGCTACGCCCTGCTCCGCTGGGCGCAGGAAGCCTTCAGCGACTTCTCCGTCGTGCCGCCGGGAACGGGGATCGTCCATCAGGTCAATCTCGAGTATCTCGCCTCGGTTGTGCACCGTCGCGACCAATCCGGCACCATGGTCGCGTTCCCGGACACCTGCGTGGGCACGGACTCGCACACCACCATGATCAACGGGCTCGGCGTCGTGGGGTGGGGCGTGGGCGGTATCGAGGCGGAAGCCGTCATGCTCGGCCAGCCGTACTACATGCTGCTCCCCGAGGTGGTCGGCATGAAGTTCACGGGCACGCTACCCGAGGGCGCGACGGCGACAGACCTCGTGCTGCGCGTCACGGAGATGCTCCGCAAGCACGGCGTGGTCGGCCGCTTCGTGGAGTTCTACGGCCACGGCCTGTCGAGCCTGTCCCTTCCCGACAAGGCAACGCTCGCGAACATGGCCCCCGAGTACGGGGCGACGATCGGCTTTTTCCCGGTCGACGCCGAGGCGCTCCGCTACCTGCACGGCACAGGCCGGTCCGACGACCTGGTCGCGCGCGTAGAGCACGTCTCCAAGGCGCTCGGTGTCTTCCGCACGGACGACACGCCCGACCCCGGGTACACGTCCAGGCTCGAGTTGGACCTGAGCACGATCGAGCCGAGCCTGGCCGGGCCCAAGCGACCCCAGGACCGGATCCGGATGGCGGACATGCGGCCGACCTTCTACCGGGACCTCCCGGGGCTGTTGCCCACGGGTTTCTCGCTCCCGGACCGTGAGGAGGCGGAGGGCGAGGGTGAGCCCCGCCGAGCCGAAAGCTGGGCCGGCGAAGGGGGTAACGAGCCGGTGCAGGTGGGTTCGACGATCCTCTCGGCCAAGGAAGGCGGCACGGCCGTGGGCAGCACGCCGAGCCGCTCGGTGAGTATCGAGACGGACGGCACGATGTCCGAGATCGGCGACGGCACGGTCGTCATCGCGGCCATCACGAGCTGCACCAACACCTCGAACCCGTCCGTCATGGTCGGCGCCGGACTCCTGGCCAAGAAAGCCGTCGAGCTCGGCCTGAACGTGGCGCCCTGGGTCAAGACCAGCATGGCGCCGGGCTCCAAGGTGGTCACGGACTACCTGAACAGCGCGGACCTGACGCGGTACCTGGACGACCTCGGATTCCAGGTGGTGGGCTATGGGTGCACCACGTGCATCGGGAACAGCGGCCCCCTCCCCGAAGCCGTCCACAAGGCGGTCCAGGACAATGGTCTCGTCGTGGCCGCCGTCCTCTCCGGCAACCGCAACTTCGAAGCGCGCATCCATCCGCTCGTGCGGGCGAACTACCTGGCCTCGCCGGGGCTCGTGGTCGCGTATGCGTTGGCCGGCCGTGTCGACATCGACCTCTACAACGAGCCTCTCGGCCACGACAGGGACGGCAAGCCGGTCTTCCTGGCCGACATCTGGCCGTCGCCCCAGGAGGTCAAGGACACGATCGCCACGGCGCTCAAGCCCGAGATGTACCGCAATCGCTACGGCGAGGTCTTCGAAGGCGATGAGAACTGGCGCGCGCTCCCCCTCCCGGAGGAGAGCAACCTGTATGCGTGGAATGACGACTCCACGTACATCCAGTGCCCCCCCTTCTTCGAGGGGATGGACCTGGAACCTGACGACCCGACCGATATCCAGGGCGCTCGCGTTCTCGCGATGCTCGGTCAGTCGGTGACCACCGACCACATTTCGCCTGCCGGCGCGATCCCGAAGGCCGAGCCTGCGGGCCTGTATCTGAGAGAGCACGGGGTCGAGGTCCGTGACTTCAACACGTTCGGCTCGCGCCGCGGCAACCACGAGGTGATGATGCGCGGCACCTTCGGGAACGTCCGCATCAAGAACCTCCTCGTCGAAAGCGGGCGGGAAGGCGGATACACGATCCACTTCCCCACCGGCGAAGAGGTGCCCATCTTCGACGCGTCCATGCGGTATCAGGAGGCGGGTACCCCACTGGTGATCCTGGCCGGGAACGAATACGGGACCGGAAGTTCGCGGGACTGGGCGGCCAAGGGCACGCTGCTTCTGGGCGTGCAGGCCGTGATCGCGGAGAGCTTCGAGCGCATCCACCGCAGCAACCTGGTCGGGATGGGCGTCCTCCCGCTGGAATTCGTCGACGGCGCCTCTGCCGGCAGCCTAGCCCTGAGCGGGCGCGAGACCTTCGACCTGACGGGCATCGCGAGCGGCCTGGCGCCGCTCTCCACGGTACACGTGACCGCGACGGCCGAAGACGGCACCGTAACCCACTTCGAGACGCGGGCGCGGCTCGACTCCGACGTGGACGTCGAATACTACCTGAACGGCGGGATCCTGCAGACCGTGCTCCGGAAGATGGCGCGCGGCGAGATGTAGTTCAGGCCCGACGCGCCCCTCGGCGCATCGGGAGTCAGACTCGCCGGAAGACGGCGTAGCCGTTCCGGAGCATCCACGACCGCTCCACGAGTTCGTACCCGGGGTCGCGGCGCAGGCGTATGTAGTTCGCGTGGTTCTTCAGGGCGCGGATGTCGTCGAGGATGAGCCAGCGCGCTCCATAGAGATCGTCCAGCAGTGCGGCCCCCGTGAACTCGGATCCGTCGATGAGGACCGCGTCGAAGCGGTCGATGCCGTAGCATTCCATGATGTCTCGAACGCCGTCCGTGCCCGCACCCGAAGCCGTAACGTAGTCGCGGTCCTCCGCAAGCCACTGCCGGTACGTCTGCCGGCTCCTGCGGCGCAACCACGGCCTGAAGCCGGAGCAGAAGCGGTCGATGTCGTCGTTCGTCGCGAAGCGGTCCAGCCCCACGGAGGACACGCGGTGGCAGTGCACGAAGGCCCGCCGGCCGTGGCGTGCCTCCAGCAGGCTGAAGCGCTCACGCGACAACTCGACGCAGTGGAGTGTCGGTGGGCCCGCGGGGTTCTCGAGCGCGCCGGCCACGAATGCGTCGGTGCTCCCCTCTCCGGACGACGAGCCCACCTCGAGCATCGTGCGCACGTGCGGGAGGGCGGCGACGCGGCGGATCGCCTCCGCCAGACGGTCGTTGGCGATCTCCGGAGCGATGGGTCGGTCGAGCTTGGAGGGCACGGCGTTTCCGGGTGGGTGGAGGAAGGTATCGAGTGGCCGCCGCATCGCCTGGCCCGATCCCGTCGTCGTTCGACGCGATCGGCGCTTCCAGGGGGTCACCCCCCGTTTTTACCGAGAAGCGCCCTCGCGTAATAGGCTCTGCGGATGGCGAGGACCCAGTCACTCTGCTCGATGGCCTGTTGGCTGCCGCGCACAAGGCGCTCGAGACGTTCGAGGTCCTGCGAGGAATACGCGTCAGAGGGCGAAATGCTGCCGTACGCGGCCGCAACGTCCTGCTGAAGCGAGCGGGCGACCGCCTCGGGTCCGACCTCCCGGAGGGCATCGCCTCCCCGCACGATCATCGATACCGCCTCGCGCGTGTCTCCCCGTCCCCGGGCGGCCACAGCGGACGCGTAGCATCCGGCCGCCGCGTCCAAACCGTTGGCCAGGCGAGGCAGGAGCGCGGAGCGCGGGATCGTCTGGGCCCGCCGAAGCGCGTCCGCCATCGAAGCCAATTCCCGGTCGAGGTCGCCCGGACGGACCATAGATGCCAACGCGTCCTCGAGCCGCGGATACAACGCTCCCCGGACCGCGTGGCCCTTCTCCGTTTCCAGCGTCCAGGAATCTCGCCACCGCTCGAGAATGCCGACCCCGTCCGCGTCGAGTGACTCCCCGGTTCCGATCAGGTTCTCCGGATCGGCGAACGAGATGTCGAGCGCCAGCGCGGGAGACGACTCCCCGGCAACGACCCCGACCATGGGATCCGTCGGGGAATCCTGACACGACGCCACGGTCAGCGGCGCAAGCGCGAGCAACACGAAGCGTCCGGCCCGGCGGGAACGGAGCGGAACGACGCGGCGCTGGGGGGTACGCGGAGAAGTCACAGCAGACATGTTCG
Source organism: Longimicrobiales bacterium (assembly GCA_038259715.1). GTDB lineage: Bacteria > Gemmatimonadota > Gemmatimonadetes > Longimicrobiales > Gaopeijiaceae > SZUA-318. Next base: position 1,733 of record JBBSOM010000169.1, on the reverse strand, counting down.
CAGGACGCGCGCCCCGGCGCCAGATGTCCGCGCGGCGACTGGGCAGAACGCTTGACCCGCGCAGGCGGTGCCGGATAAGCTACGCCCGCCGCCACCGACCGATCCGCAACGAATAACCCGGCCAACCTGGGAGCCCCGATGTCCGAGAAGGTTCTGGTCCACTACGAAGAGCGCGACAAGATCGCCATTCTCACCCTCGACGATCCGCCTGCCAACACCTACACCCACGAGATGATGGCCCAGCTCGACCAGGCCATCATCCGCGCCCGCTTCGCCGACCACGTCGAGGTCATCGTCATCACTGGTGCGGGCGAGAAGTTCTTCTGCGCCGGCGCGAACATCGGGATGCTCAATTCCGTGACGCCCGGCTTCAAGTACTGCTTTTGTCTGCACGCGAACGAGACGCTCAATCGGCTGGAGCAGACGCCGAAGCTCGTCATCGGCGCGCTGAACGGACACACCGTGGGCGGCGGTCTCGAGATCGCGATGGCCACGGACCTGCGTATCGCGCGCAAGGACTCCGGCAAGGTCGGCCTGCCCGAGGTCTCTCTGGGTGTCCTCCCCGGTACCGGCGGTACGCAACGCCTGGTCCGCATCGTCGGGAAGCCCAAGGCCATCCAGCTCATGACCGAGGGCGCGACGTTCGACTTCGACACGGCCAGGGAGTATGGCCTGGTCAACGATGTCATCGAGGCCGACAGTCGCGACGATTTCCTGGAGAAGGTCCTCGCGTACGCCGCGAAGTTCACGACGCCGAACAAGGCCACCAAGGCCGTCGGGCTGATCAAACGCGCGGTCCAGACGGGCGCGGAGATGCCGTTCGAGCTCGCGCTCGCCCTCGAGCGTGAACTCCAGGCTCAGCTTTTCGCGAGCGAGGACGCGAAGGAAGGCATCGCCGCGTACGTCGAAAAACGGCCGGCCCAATTCAAGGGCCGCTGAGTGACCGCCGTCCCCGATCGCCTCTGGATCGACAACGCGTGGGCCGACGCGGAAAGCGGGGCCACGTTCGCCACGAAGAACCCGGCCACGGGCGAGGAGATCGCCCGGGTGGCCGAGGCCCGGGCGGAGGACGTAGACCGCGCCGTGCAATCGGCACGCGCCGCCATGGACGCCAAGGCGTGGCGGCAGATGAATCCGCACAAGAGGTCGGCCCTGCTGTGGAAGCTCGCGGACGCCATCGAGGCGAACGCGGACGAACTGGCCACGCTCGAGACCGCGGACAACGGGAAGCCCTTCTTCGAGTCGCGGAAGGTGGACCTGCCCAGCATCGTGGAGAACTTCCGCTACTTCGCCGGACTGGCCGACAAGGTGCAGGGCGAGACGATCCCCGTGTCGGGCCCGTTCTTCAACTACACCCGGCGCGAGCCCGTGGGCGTGGTCGGGATCATCACGCCCTGGAATTTCCCGCTCTCGCTCGCGGCCTGGAAGGTGGCCCCCGCGCTCGCGTGCGGAAACGCCGTCGTGCTCAAGCCAGCCGAGCAGACGCCGCTCACCGCGCTCCGGCTCGGTGAACTGGCCGCCGAGGTCGGCTTCCCGGCGGGCGTGCTCAACGTGGTGCCGGGCTTTGGCCCGACCGCGGGTTCGGCACTCGTGCGTCACCCGGGTGTGGACGCCATCGCCTTCACGGGCTCCACGGATGTCGGGCGCATCGTCATGCGCGAGGCGGCCGAAACGCTCAAGAAGGTCTCGCTGGAACTGGGCGGAAAGAGCCCGAACATCGTCTTCGCCGACGC
>JBBSOM010000168.1:0-6268 GCA_038259715.1 Longimicrobiales bacterium | reverse complement strand
CCTCTTCGGCATCGCGTCGAACACGAAGCTGTTCACGGCCACGGCGCTTGGGATCCTGGTGCAGGAAGGGAAGCTCGAATGGGACGCGCCGGTGGTGCGCTATCTGCCGGACTTCGCGATGTACGACGCGTGGGTCACGCGCCAGATCACGGTGCGCGACCTCCTCGTACACCGGAGCGGGCTCGGGCTCGGGGGCGGGGACCTGATGTTCTGGCCCCCCACCGACTTCACGAGGAAGGAGTTGGTCTCGCGCCTGCGCTACATCGCGCCGGCGACGAGCTTCCGGAGTGCGTACGCGTACGACAACGTCCTGTATCCTGTGGCCGGTGAAGTCATCGCCGCGGTCGGCGGCATGCCGTGGGAGGACTTCGTCCGGACGCGCATCCTCGACAAGGTCGGCATGAGCGGAAGCGACGTCCGCCTGCACGACCCGGCGTCCGTGCCCAATGCGGCCTTCACGCATGCCCGCGTGGAGGGTGTGGTCCGCCAGGTACCGCCGTACCACGGTGACGCGGTGAACCCCGCGGGCGGGATCTTCTCGAACGTGCACGACATGGCCAGGTGGGTCATGGTGCAGATGGACTCGGGGCGCGTCGCGTCGGGGGGATCGAGGGCCTTCGACCCGAGCGTGACGCGGGAAGTGTGGAAGCCCGTCAGTCCCATGCCGTTCGGCGACCCACCGCCCGAGCTCTCGCCCGAGCGTCACTTCTTCAACTTCTACGCGCTCGGATTGAACGTGAAGGACTACCGGGGCGAACGCGTGCTCACGCACACGGGGGGGCTGCCCGGCTACGTGTCGCGCGTCACGATGGTGCCGGACCGCAAGCTCGGCATCGTGGTGCTCACCAACCAGGAGTCGAGCGAGGCGTTCGAGGCCATCACCTACAAGGTTCTCGACGCCTACATGGGCGCGCCCACGTTCGACTGGCTGGCCGCGTACACCACCGTGAAGAAGCGCGGCGACGCAGCGGTCGCCGAGGCCGAGGCGCGCACCGCCTCGCAGCGTGACGCAACGTCGACGCCGTCGCTCCCGCTCGACCGCTATGCCGGCACTTACCGCGACGCGTGGTACGGCGACGTTGCGATCGAGCGCGAAGGAGACCATCTGGTCATCCGCTTCAGCCGCTCCGAGGATCTGGTGGGCGATCTGGAGCACTGGCAGTACGACACCTTCGTGGCGCGCTGGCGCGAGCGCTCGCTGCGCGCCGACGCGTTCGTGACGTTCGCCTTGAACCCCGACGGCACCGTCGATCGGGCCACGATGAAGGCGGTGTCTCCCGCGACGGACTTCAGCTACGACTTCCAGGATCTGCTGCTGAAGCCTGTACGGTAGGGGCTCGCCGCGGCGCCCTGCCGCTTGTCTTCTCTGGCTGTGCTTTTCTACATTCCAACATCCCTCGGCTTGGACCTTGTCGGAGCCTTGCGTATGAACACGATGCTCGCTCTTCCCGCCCGTTTCGCTGCGCTCGCCGCGACCCTCTCCCTCACTCTCGGCGCCGCTGCATGCGGGGGCGGCGGCGGAGGCGACGCGGGTGGCGCCCGCGGGCAGGAGGCGACGAGCGGAGACATCCACGTCGCGGGCTTCTCCACGCCGGAGTCGGTGCTGCACGATACGGTGGCGGACGTGTACCTCGTCTCGAACATCGCCGGGGGTTCGACCGACAAGGACGACAACGGCTTCATCTCCCGGGTGGATCCCGACGGCAAGGTGCTCGCCCTGCGCTGGATCGACGGCGCTGCGGGCGACTTCAAGCTCAACGCCCCGAAGGGGATGGCGATCGTCGGCACCACGCTCTACGTGGCGGACATCGACTGCCTGCGGCTGTTCAACCGGGAGACCGGCGCGCACGAGAAGGACGTCTGCCTGAAAGACGCCACCTTCCTCAACGATGTCGCGGCTTCGGCCGACGGATCGATCTTCTTCACGGACTCCGGCTTGAAGGGGGGCGCGCCGTCCGGGACGGACGCGGTCTATCGGCTCATCGACGACGACCGGGTCGTGGCGGTGAAGAAGGATCCGAGCCTGGGTTCGCCGAACGGCATCGTCGTGGGCAAGCGCGGCATCCTCGTCGCGGGGTTCGGATCCGGTGAGGTTTATCGTCTCGACGCCGAGGGCAATCGTACGGACATGATGCCGGCGAGCAAACGGCAACTCGACGGCCTCGTCATGCTTCCGGACGGCGGCTTCCTGATGTCGAGCTGGGGCGACTCCGCCGTGTACCGCGTGGGTGCGGACGGGAAGGTGTCGAAGGTCCTCGCCAACGTCGAAGCGCCCGCGGACATCGGATATGATGCCCGACGCAACCGCGTGCTCGTACCGCTTTTCAATGGGAACGAGGTGCTGATCCACCCGCTGGGCTGAGCGCGGAGTCGGTTCCGGCTGTGCGTACGCCTCAGAATAGCGTGAGCTGACGCGTGTACTTCACGATCAGCCCGCGCTGGATCGGCTCGCCGAAGTCGCGGATGCGCTGGACGTTCCGGCTGTCGTTGTACACGACGTAGAGGCCGGTACCCGCCGTCGACAGCCATGCGAAGCGCACGTTGGCGCTCCATACATCCACCTGATCGGAGTACTGCAGCAGCGACTGCACGAAGATGTTCGGCGAGAAGAAGTACGCGACCCGCAGCCCCAGAAGCGACGCGTTGAAGTCGCCCTCCGGCAAGCGCACGAAGTTCTGGTCGATCAGGAGCGACGTGGACAACGTTTCCCCGTGCCGGTAGGACAGCGTCGCGTTGCCGCTGTACTTGTGCCCGGTGTAGAAGCCGCCCAGTTCGGTGCGGGCCAGCACCGAGAAGGGCCGGCTCGGGTCCGTTCCGAAGTCCCAGGCGTTGATCGTCCACGTGTAGGATCCGGTCGGGATGACCACGCCGGGCGCGACCTCGAACGGCTCCTTCAATCCCTCCTGGGAAACGTCGACCTCTGGCCCGAATCGCCCACCACCGGCGAACTTGAGCTCGGCGTCCATGTGGAGGTAGGCAGTTTCGAGGAAGCCTTGGAAGTCCTCGTAGCGTCGGTACGTGACGTGCGGGTTAGACTCGCGCAGCCAGGAGATATTCGGAAAGCGGAAGATGTGCTCCTGCTGTATCTCGAGGTGGCGGTATCCGGAGCGGCTCAGGAAGCCGACCTCCGGGTTGAACGCCTCGCCGATCTGCATGTAGCGGATGTGACCGGGCCACGTCCGGTTCTCATTGGAAAAGAGAAATGCCATCCCCAGGTCCCGCCCTTCGAGGCCCGGCGTTTCAGTACGCGCGATCCAGGCGTCGAAGGTCAAGTCCGATGACAGGCCGTAGCGGCCGTCCGCGCCGTAGGTGCGGTTGTAGTCGCTCCCATCGTGCGTGGCCCGGCGCTGTACGAAGATCACGCCGGCGCGGGATCGGTTGGGCAACTCCCGGGACAGACGGGCCACTGAGAACGAGTTTCCCTCGGCGACGCCGTCGACGCCGTCGGTGAAGATCTGCATGACGCCGACCCCGACGCCCGCCACCTTCCCGCTCAGGCGTCCCCCGCCCAGGATCGGCACGGGGTTTCCGTCCGAAATGCCGATCTTGCGCGTGAAGAACAGATCCGCCGCCTGCGGTGTGCCCGCGCTGAACAGGCCCCCGTTCTCCAGGAAGAAGGGTCGCTTCTCGGGGAAGAAGAGCGGAAACCGGGTCAGGTTGGTACGCTGCTCGTCCACCTCCACCTGGGCGAAGTCGGTGTTCGCCGTGAGGTCGAGGGTGAGGCTACCCAGGTTGATTTTGGCGTCGCCGCCGATCTCCCGGCCGTAGTCCGTGTTCGCGGCACCAGGCAGGTAGTCCCGTTGCACCGAGCCGAGCACGAACGGGGTCACGGTCCCGGAGCGCTGGGCCGGGGGCGTCAGCCCGGAGAGGTCTCCGCCCTGTGACAGGCGCATGATGTTGTACTGGCGCGACACGGGCGACCAGAATGCCTCCTCGTTCCGGCGGCGGATACGTCGCACGAGGTTCATGCCCCACGTCTGATCCTGGCCCGAGGCGTAACGCAGCGTGGTGAAGGGGATGCGCATCTCCGCGTACCATCCCTGGCCGTCGCGAGAGGTGGCGACCTCCCAACTGCCGTCCCAGTTCACATTCAACCCGCCCATGGCTCCCGCCTGCTGGCGGTTCTGCCCCTGCTGGGACACGCCGCCGCCCTCTCCTTCCTTCACCACCTGGGCGTCGTACTCGATTCCGGCGGGCGTGGTCGAGAACATGAAGCCGTTCTGCCGATCCCTGTAGGTGTCGAGGATGATGCCGAAGTAGTCCCCGCGTTCGAGGTCTGCGTCCCGGATGCGTTCGCCCAGTACGATCTGGTCTGCCGACCGATCGTACAGCCAGGCGCCCACATAGAGGGCGTCCCCGTCCATCAGAATGCGAACCTCGGTGCGTTCGGACACGGGCGTTCCCTCGGTCGGCTCACGCTGGACGAAGCCGGAGATCGGGGTGGCCAGAGCCCATGCGGCGTCGTCGAGCCGCCCGTCGATCACGGGAGGAGCGTCGGCGTGCACCACGGCGGTCGAAACCCGGTCGCCCCCGCTCTGGCGGGCGAGGACGGGAGTGGCCGCGAGCGTCGACAGAACCACGGTGAGGACAAGCGAGCGCAGGGTCATGAGGTGGGATCGGGGGCGGATGGTCGGAGGGACGGCGCCCAAGGATACCGTGCTCCGCACCCCAGGCAAGAGCGGTGGAGTCAGCCGCGAGTCCTGCAGGGGGGCCGAATGCTGGCGGTCGCACACGCTCGGACGCATGTTCGGCCCCCATGTCGACCACGCCCGCGGCCCCGATGCCGGATGCCTCGCCCGACACCGGCTACGACCGGCGCCTCGGCACCTTCGATGCCACCATGGTGGTGGTCGGCGCGATCGTGGGCGCGGGGATCTTCCTCAACCCGGCGATCGTGGCCCAGCGGGTCGGCACGTCCGGCGCCGTTTTGGCGGCCTGGGCGCTCGGCGGGGTGATCGCGGTGGTCGGCGCGCTCTGCTTTGCCGAGCTGGGCGCGCGCCTGCCGCGCGCGGGCGGTGGATACGTCTATCTCCGCGACGCGTTCGGACCGCTTCCCGCCTTCCTGTACGGATGGACCCAACTGCTGGTCATCAACACGGGCGGGATCGCGGCGGTGGCGATCACGTTCGCGAGCTACACGACCCAGGTCGTGGGCAACGCGCCGGGCACGGACGACGCGTGGATCAAACCGCTCGCGGTCGGGGCCATCGTCCTGTTGTCGGGTGTGAACGCGGCGGGCGTGCGCTTCGGAGCTTGGGTGCAGAATGCGTTCACGCTGCTCAAGCTGGCGGCGCTGGCGCTTCTGGTGGCCGTGGGCGTGTGGCTGTGGACGCAAGGTGGGGCTGCTGCCGCGATGGCTGACGGTGCGACGGCGGCGGGCGCTGCGGCAGGGCAGGGCGGCGCGCCATCAGGCTCCGGCATCCTTGCCATGGGCACCGCACTCGTGGCCGTGCTCTTCGCGTACGGTGGATGGCAGCACGCGAACAACATCGCCGAAGAGATCCTCGAACCGGAGCGGCGCCTCCCGATCGCGCTGCTCGTCGGGGTGTCCATCGTCGTGGTCGTGTACGTGTCGGCCAACGCGGCCTACCTCGCGGCGCTCGGCCCCAAGGGGCTCGCGGCCAGCACGGCGCCGGCCGCGGACGCGCTGCGTATCGCGCTCGGCCCCTGGGGTGGGCGGGTGATCGCAGTGGGGGTGGCGTGCTCCACGTTCGGGATCCTCAACGTCTTCATCCTGGCGGCCGCGCGCATCTATCAGGCCATGGCGGCCGACGGGGTCTTCTTTGCGGCGGTTGCTCGCCTCAACCCGCGCACGCGAGTGCCCACCGTGGGCATCTGGATCCAGATGGTGTGGGCCGTGCTCCTCACCCTGTCGGGCAGCTACGGCAAGCTGCTCGACTATGTCGTCTTCGGCGACTGGATCTTCTTCGGATCGATCGTCGCCACACTCTTCGTGTACCGCGCGCGGGATCGCGTCGGCGAGGCCGCGCCGTCGCGAGCCCCCTCTTTTCGCGCTCCTTTCTTTCCGGTCCTGCCGGGTCTCTTCGTGGCGACTGCCGCCTTCGTGGTCTATAGCTCGGTGGTCTCCAACCCGCGGAACGCGCTCTACGGCACGATCCTGATCGCGGCGGGCGTGCCCGCGTTCCTGGCCTGGCGACGGGGGTCCGGGGCGGGGGCCCGGGCCCGGGGGGGGGGCGGGCCCCCCCCCCCGGTGCGCGGCCCGGGGGGGGGGGGGGGGGCCGGGGCGGGGGGGGGGGGGGGGAGGGGG
>JBBSOM010000167.1:0-6269 GCA_038259715.1 Longimicrobiales bacterium | reverse complement strand
CTCCTGATTCACTTCGGTGCCGGCGTCCCAGAGGAAGATCATGCCCGAGACGTCACCGTTCAGCGCGTTGCCTCCCGGGAAGAGGTCGATACCCGTCTCGGCGGGCGCGAAGAACAGGTCGTTGGTCTGGGCGAGCATCGTCGCGAACAGCAGATGGTCTCCCGGCTCACCCGTCACCTGAAACGTATACGACTGGCCGGGCTGGATCGGGCCCGCGCCTGAACCGCCCACCGGCATGTTGAACACGCCCGAAGATTTGACTGCCGCGTTCGAGCCCGAGGCCAGCGACGCCCCGAGTGCGGCAGGATTGCCCTCTTCCGCGAGCGACTCGAGTCCATTGCCCGGCTGCGTCATACCGGCCATGAACAGCACGGGAGATCCGTCGCTCACGGCCCAGGCGCCGGGGGTGATGGGGCTGGTCAGGCCGGTGCGGGCCGCGAGCGACATGGCCAGCGTGCCCACCGACCCATCCTCGGCAATGGCTTCGAGACCTTCGCCACGGTCGGGCTGGCCCACCGTGAAGAGCGGGTCGCCGGCCGCGTGGACCGCCCACACGCCGGGCGACAGCGGGAGCGGATAGGTCTTACCGTCCGTGGCCGTGAGCTTGGTGCCGTCGTCCAGATTCTGGATGGTGAGGCGGAAGGACGTTGGCCCCATGGGATGCAGCGACACCCGGATCATATCGGTGATCGCCGGCACTGTCCCCCACGTATCGGACGCGAGGCGGACGGTGGCGTCGGGGTCGGCCGGTCCCGTGTTCGGGCCGGACTGACGGAGCACCTGGTTCGGCCCGAGGCCTGGTTCCTCGTTCGCCTCGGTACCGTCGTCCCACAGTTGGACCTGGTCCGTCACGTCACCGCTGACCTGCGCACCGTTGGCGTCCCAGAGCGCGATGCCGTCGCCGGCCGGCGCGTAGAACCAGTCGTTCGACTGCACGAACATCGTCGCGAACGACAGGCGCGATCCCGGAGGCGCCGAAAACGTGAACTCGTAGGTGCCACCCGGCAGCAACGGTCCTGGGCCGTTCGCGCCGACCGGTGTGGTGAAGCTTCCGCTCATCGGGAAGTCGAATACCGTCGAAACGTTCTCCACCGTCACGTCGAACGTCTGAGGCATCGGCTCCGTCACCATGCTGCCCGTGTCGTCGCTGCAGGCGGCGGCTCCGAGCGCGCCGACCGCGATCAACATGAGGCCGTATCGCTTTGTCATCCTCTCCTCCCGTGTTGGCATGGACCCGTCCGGCGTAGATGCCGAACGTCACGGGGGGATAAGGAACAACGGACGTGCCAGGCTGGCGGAAGGTCGTCTCCGGCGAGGAGTGACGAGCCCGGAGCCCACCCCTGGCGCGGGAATCCGCGCGAGGGACATGCCGCGAAACGCGATTGTGCCACGTTTCACGAAACGTCGGTGGACAGCTCGCGCAACGACCGTGAAACGCTTCGGAGGATGGGTGGGGGCTGCTTACCCCCGACCGCTAGCCGCGATCGGCGGCTTCCCCGTCGGGGGCACCGGCGGCACCGGGAGCGCGGGCGCGCAGGATGCCGAAGACCATCTCCCGCCCCACCTTGGAGCCGATCCACGCCGCCGCGATCACGGTGCCCACCCACCCGCCGATGACGACATCGGTGGGATGCACGACAAACCAAACGTACGCCGCGACGCACGCGGCGAACGTCAGGCCGATGACCCAGCCCCACCAACCGGCGCGGTTGCGCTCCACGCGGCGACAGCGTTCGCACCAGAGCAAGCGGTCCATCTCCACGGCGTCGTGCATCTCGCCGCAGTGCACGCAGGCCATCTGGTCCGCCGGGTCCTCTCGCGTGAACGGTAGTCGCTCCGCCATCAGCCGAGCGCACGCACCAGTGCGTCGGTGTACTCGGCGGTGGTGGCGTTGCCGCCCATGTCCACGGTACGGGCCTCACCGCCGCGAACGACGGTGTCCACGGCCGCACGGATCCGGTCACCAGTCGCCTGATCGTCGATATGGTCGAGCATCATGCACGCGGACAGCAGGAGCCCGGTCGGGTTGGCGATCCCCTTCCCCGCGATATCGGGCGCCGAGCCGTGCACCGCCTCGAACATGGCGCAGTCGTCCCCGATGTTGCCCGCCGGCGCGAAGCCGAGCCCACCGACGAGACCGGCCATCAGGTCGGAGAGGATGTCGCCGAACATGTTCTCCATGACGAGCACGTCGAAGCGGTACGGATCCAGCACGAGCTGCATGGCCGTCGCATCGATGATCCGGTCCTCCCAGACGATGTCCGGGTACTTCCGGGCAAGCTCCCGACCGACATCGAGGAAGAGTCCCTGGGTGTACTTCAGGATGTTGGCCTTGTGCGCCAACGTGACCTTTTTCCGGCCGAGCTTCCTTGCGTAGTCGAGGGCGTAGCGGCAGATCCGTTCCGCGCCGAACCGCGTGATGATCATCACGGACTCGGCGGCCGCGCGCGGATCGCCCTCCATGCCGATGTAATGCTCGACACCGACATACAGACCCTCGGTGTTCTCACGGATGAGCACGAGATCGATGTCTTCGTATCGGCCGCCCGGCACGATCGTGCGCACCGGGCGCACGTTGGCGTATAGGTCGAACTCCTTGCGGATAGCCACGTTGATCGACCGGAAGCCGCCGCCGCTCGGCGTGGTCAGCGGACCTTTGAGCGCGATCCGGTGCTCCCGGATCGAGTCGAGCGTCTCATCGGGAAGCGGGTTACCGACCCGCTCGAGCGCCGTCACGCCGCCCAGACGCTCGTCGAAGTCCAGGTCCGCGCCCGCAGCCTTCAGGACGCGCAGCGTCGCGTCGGTGACTTCGGGACCGATGCCATCTCCGGGAATGACCGTGATCGTGCGGGGCATCCGCTCCTCTTCCTTCCGTCTATGGGCTGGGTCGCCCGGCTCTGAAGCCGGTCAGCGATTCGTATATCTCGGATTGTAGTCGAACGTCGTATGGTCTTCGCCCCATCGGACCAGATCGTCGAGCAAAGCAGGTTTCTCCGTCCCGTCAAGGCGAGCGTTGCCCGCGATGTTGAGCGCGCGCTTCCAGAGGATCCCGCTCAGTTCGTTGCGCGTGAGAAGAGCTCGCGCGACCTCCGGCCCGCGTGTGATCCGCGTGATGACGCGGACCCCCGCAAGGTCCGGATAGTCCGTGAAGAGCTGCTCCGTCTCCTTGGAGAAGAGCAGCACGTACGGGCCCACCTTGGCCCACAGCTTGCCGCCGCGGCTGAGTTGCGCCGTAGGCTGATCGACCGCGATCTCCGCCACGTTCCCGTTGATCGTGACGTTCACGCCGCCGTCGTACGAATAGTAGGCGGCCACTTCCTCGGGCGTCGGAAGATGTGGCTGAGCGGGCTCCCCGCACCCTGCGGCCAGAAGGGCCAGAAACGCGAGCGCGCAGACGTTGCCCGTACGCGGGATCGGGGTTGTGCTCATCGGACCTCCATGACGCGGGTCTCGCTCCAGGGCACGTGCATGTTCATCAGGCGCCGCCGTACCAGAGCACGGTCCGGGCCAGGCGGTCCACGGTGGAAGCCAGCGCGCGCGGGTCGCCCGGCGGGCCCGCATCTCCCTGGGCCACACCGAACCAGAGTACGCGACCGGTTCGCACCTGGATCAAAGCCGCCGACAGTCGCACCGCTGATCCGCCCAGCGAGTCGGGTTCCATGCTCGCGCGAACCGGCACAAGCGCCACCTGACCGTCGACGATTGCCGACAACCTGCGCAATTGTCCGTAGAGCGGATCGCCCACGCGGCGTACCTCCCCCGACTCGAAGGCGCCCATCTGAAGTCCGTGCGTGTCTGCATCCAGGCCCGGAGAGCGGGAAAGCGCCTGCTCCATCTGAGCGGGAAATATCCACTCGACACCGTGGCCGCGCTGCCCGAGACCGAATGCCATTTCGGCGTCGACGTCGCCCGTCACACCCATGTTCTGTTGGACGGGCAGGACCATGACGCGACTTCCGCGCAGGTCCGGCGGGACTCCCTGCGACGTTCCCGGCCCGGGAGCCGGCACCGGATGGTGACAGGCGCCGAGGCCGAGGGTCAGGAAGGCGGCGGCAACGGCGCCGCGTAGCGGGCGGGTCGGTTGGATCAACAGGGCTCCTTCAACACCACTCCAGGATTCGGACTCGTCCGGCCGAAGCTGACGCCGGCACAGCGCTCAAAGGTAGAACATGCCCCTCGACCTTTGAACCTCGGGAAAGCCTCGGAATGACAAGCGCATACTTCCCATTTCACCACGCGTTCCCCGTGGCTACTCGTCGGGTCGGGCGTCCGAGGAGGCGCCTTCCGCCTCCACCTCCGACTCCGCTCCTTCGTCGGCACGCGACTCGAGGTCGAGCGACAGGGAGTTGATGCAGTAGCGAAGCCCGGTGGGCCGGGGACCATCGGGGAAGACGTGTCCCAGGTGCCCGCCGCATGAAGCGCACACAACCTCGGTGCGGACCATGGCGTGGCTCAGATCCCGAAACTCCTCGACGTTCGTCCCTTCGAGGGGCTCATAGAAGGACGGCCACCCGCACCCCGCATCGAACTTGGTGTCCGACGAGAACAGCGGGGCGCCGCATCCCCGACACCGGTACGTCCCCTCGCCCTTTTCGTCCCAGTAGCGCCCCGTGAAAGGACGCTCGGTCCCCTTCCCCCTCAGGACCCGGTACTCGTCGTCACTGAGTTGTTCACGCCATTCCTGTTCGGACTTCTTTGCGCGCTCGGCCACGTTCCTCTCCAGGCAGAACCAGCTTCCTTGACACTGCTGATCGAACCCCCGGGGGCCATGCGCGGTTCCTGCCGCGCAGCCTCACGGGAGTTGACATTGGCGCGCGCGACGCGCCCATTGCCATTCCCCTACCGCAAGCACGCCGGTCGAGAAACCACAAGCACGCCGGAGCCTGTTCGATGAGTGATTCCGTGGTCCACGCCCGTTGGGAGGACATCCCCAAGGAGAAGGTCACCGAGACCATCCACCGCCGCCTGTTCACGGGCGAACGCATGATGCTCGCGCAGGTCTATCTCGACAAAGGCGCCATCGTCCCGATCCACAACCACGAAAACGAGCAACTCACGTGGATCGTCGAAGGCGCGCTGCGCTTCTGGATCGGCGCGGAGGACGACCCCGAGCGCTACGAGGTCGTGGTGAATGCGGGAGAGACGCTCTTCATCCCGTCGAACGTGCCGCACAAGGCCGAGGCGCTCGAGTATACCTTCGATGTCGACGTCTTCAGCCCGCCCCGGCAGGACTGGCTCGACGGCACGGACAACTATTTCCGCAAGTAGGGGAAGACGATGGATCTCGGCCTGAAGGGAAAAGCCGCACTGGTGTGCGGATCCAGCCAGGGGATCGGACGCGCGATCGCGCAAGCGCTCGCCGCCGAAGGCGCGGACGTCGTGCTCAACTCGCGCTCGGCCGACAAGCTCACCATCGCGCGCGACGAGATCGCCGCCGCCACCGGAGCACGCGTGGAATCCATCGCCGCGGACCTCACGGACGCCCGTGCTATCGACGACCTGGTGCAGGAGGCTACCCGGGCGTTCGGCACGCTCGACATCCTGGTCACGAACACCGGGGGCCCGCCCTCCGGGCCGTTCGAGGCTCACTCGGACGAGACGTGGCGTGCCGCGATCGCCAACAATCTGGAGAGCGTCGTACGCCTGGTGCGCGCCACCCTTCCGGGCATGAAGGAACGGCGCTGGGGCCGGATCGTGAACGTCACGTCGATCTCGGTCAAGCAGCCCGTGGCCGGGCTCATCCTGTCGAACGCGCTGCGTGCGGCCGTGACCGGCTTCGCCAAGACGATCTCGAACGAGGCCGCGCCGTTCGAGGTCACGTGCAACTGCGTATTGCCCGGCTACACCCGGACCGAGAGACTGGTCGATCTTGCCGAGGCCAATGCATCGCGGAGCGGCGAGACGCTCGAAACGGTCTACGAGGGTTGGGCGAAGGAGGTTCCGATGGGCCGGCTCGGTGAGCCGGAGGAGATCGGAGCGCTGACCGCGTATCTTTGTTCAGAGCAGGCGGCTTACATCACCGGCCAATCGGTGGCCGTGGACGGTGGCTGGATCAAGGGACTCTTTTAGCGTGGCTCAACTACAAGAAAAGGTAAGACACGAATGGGCAGGTTGACGCCGTCGGAATGGATCTGGAAGGACGGAGACTTCATCCCCTGGAACGAGGCGAACGTCCACCTCCTTTCGCTCGCGGTACAGTTCGGCTCTTCGATCTTCGAAGGGATCCGCTGCTACGAGACGGACAAGGGGCCGGCGATCTTCCGGCTCCG
>JBBSOM010000166.1:0-6282 GCA_038259715.1 Longimicrobiales bacterium | reverse complement strand
TTCTGCCCCACGACGATCAACCGGTCTCCGGGCTGAACCCCCGACTCCACCACCACCATGTTGCGTTGCGTCGGCCCGACCACGATCGGCCGCACCCGCGCGACGGTACCGTCAGCCGTGTCCTCGGCGACGAACACCACGTATCCGTCCTCGACCCGCACCAGGGCGTCCTGCGGCACCACGATCGCGGCCGCGAGGTCCCGACGCGCGACGGAGACCGTGGCGACCATGTCCGGCTTGATCAGCGCACCGGTATTGGGCACGACCACCTCGATCGGAAACGTCCGGTTGCCCGGATCCACGGTTGCCCCGACGTACGTGATCTTCGCCTTGAAGACCTTTCCCGGGAGCACATCGAGCGTGACCTCGGTTTCGGCGCCCTTGTGGACGTCGGCGGCATACCGCTCAGGCACGCCCGCGACAACCTTCACCGGATCCAGGTCCACGACCCGGCCGACCACCTGGCCGGGCGCGACCATCGAGCCGACCTCGACGCTGCGACGGTCCAGCACACCGTCGAAGGGGGCGCGGATCGTCGTGCGCGCGAGGCGCTCTTCGAGCCCCTTCAGGTTTGCCGCGGTCTGCTCCGCGGCGAACTTGGCCTCCAGATACGCGATCTCGGAGCCGACCTGATCCTCTTCGTAGAGGCGCTTGCGTCGGTCCCACGTCTGCTGGGCCAGATCCGCCTGGGCACGGGCCTGGTCCACCTGCGCGGACAGGATACCGTCGTCGATCTTGGCGATCGGCTGACCCTTCCGGACCCGCGTGCCCTTTTCGGCCAGGATGTCACGGATCTTCCCGCTCTCCTCGGCCGAGACCTGCACGTCCTGGTTGGCCGTGACCGACGCGGTCAGCCGGATCTCCTCCACGAACGGCTGGGCCGCAACGTCACGCACCTCGACGTTGATCACCCGCGCGAAGTCGCCGGGGTTGGTAGCCTCCGCGTCGGCTTGTGAGCCTCCGCAACCGGCCGTCGACACCGTCAGGACCATCGCCAGCCCACCCCACATCCACCGTCCGTTCATCGTCTTTGTCTCCAAGGTCGCCCCTATGATCAGCCGTTCAGGGATCATCTGCTCACCGGGCCCCGACCCGCGTCCACCAGGGGGACCTGCCCCGTGGCTTCGTCGAGCCTGGCGCGCGCGACCAGATAGTCGTAGACCGCCTGCGCGTAGTTGAATTCACTCTGGCGGAGCGCCACCTCGGCGTCCGTCAGTTCGAGTTGGCTGCTCAGGCCCTCGCGGTACTGCGCACTCGCGATGTCGAAGCCTCGCTGGGCCTGCCCAACGGCGAGTTTCTGCGCCTGTGCGCGGGCGAGCGCCTCATCCGAGGACTCGACCAGGTTCTCTACCTGCAGTCGAGCCTGGTCCGTGGCGAGGCGGGTCTGGGTCTGGGCCTGCCGGAGCGCGGCGCGCTTCTGACCGATGCGCGCGTTGCGTTTGAAGCCTTCGAAGATCGGTACGCTGACGCGCAGGCCGATGTTGCGGCCGTAGGACCGCTGTCCGTCGCCCTTCGCGAAGAAGTTCGGGCTGCCATTGTCCTGCGCGTTGATCACGTAGTTTCCGAAAAACGTGATGCGCGGGATGTACTCGACCTGCTCGAGGCGCATGTCGGTCTTGCGTAGTGACTCGGTCAGCTCGAGTTGGCGCAGATCGGAGCGAAGGTCCTCCGCCATCCGGACTGCACGGTCGACCTCGGCCACATGCACGTCACCGAAGCCCGTGAACGCCAGCACGTCCCGGTTGGCGGGTGTGTTCGCGTCCATGCTGTCGAGATCCATGGTAGCCAACGAGCCCTGGACCTCGACCGACGCGCTGTCGGGCGGCAAGTCGAGTTCCAGGACGAGCTGCCGTTGCGCCTGGTGCACCGCGTTTGTGGCCCGCTGCAGGTTGGGCTCGAGATTGGCGAGCTCGACCTGGAGGCGAAGCACGTCGTAGTCCGCCGCGAGGCCCGCCTTGTTCATCGCCTGGGTCTCCGCGAGCGATTCCCGGACGCGGCGGACCGAGTTCTCCGTCAGCCGACGCTGTTCCTGCTGGAGGAGGAGCTGGTAGTAGGCGAGGCGAACGCGGGTCACCACGGTCTGGGTCACGCCGCGCACCATTTCCTCCTGGAGATTCTTGTACCGGCCGGCAGCGCCCACGCCGAGGAAGGCCGACGCCGAGAAGATCGGCTGCTCCAGCGCGATCGTGGAGTTCCACTGGTTGTCCGCTCCGAACTGGACGGCGATGTAGTCGTCGGGGCCGGCGTTGGGGTCGAAGATCTGCGCCGGCAAGAAGTTCACACTCGGCGACACGTTGCGCGTGTAGCTGGCGTTGAAGTTCACGGACGGGTACACGCTGCTCCACGCCTCCTTGACCTGATTGTTGGCCTCCTCGAGCACGAGTCGGGCAGTCTGCACATCCCGGTTTTGCCGGATGGCCGTACGCACGGCGTCTTCGATCGAGTAGGTCGCCACGGTCTGGGCGCGCAGCGCCTGCACGGTGGCGAGGAGGAGCGCGAGCAGGACCGCCGCGGCGACCACCGCAGCCCGCTTCCAGGAACCGAGGTCCCGCAGGCCCCGGGGGTATGTGTTCATCATCCCTTCGTCTTCCCTTCTTGAATCAGGAACCCGTACGCGCCAGGCCGACTTGTTCTTTCGGTCGGTCCGCGAGTTCGGCGGCGAACGTTCGTGTGGCGAGGCCGATCAACATGCGTGTGGACGACACGTGGAACTGCTCACGGAACGTCCTTTCGTCCATCCGGAAGTGCCCGTGGTGGTACAGCGACAGAAGCCCATGGGCGTGAGCCCACATGGTCACGGACATCTGTACGGGATCACCGTGTTCCAGGATTCCTTCGTCCACGCATTCACGGACGCGATCGATCCAGAACTGGTGCACGCTGCACCCCATTGCCTCGATGTCGTCGGGCAGTTCCGTCATCCCGATGTGTTCGGGCGAAATGAAGAGCAGCTCGTACCAACGCGGGTGCTTCAGGGCGAAATCCAGGTACGCTTCGCCGGCCCGGACAAAGCGCTCCCGCACCGTGCGTCCTTCGAGCGCGCGGTACAGCCGGCCCGTGAATTCCCGGTGGGCTTCACGCACGACGTCGGCGAGCACGTGCTCTCGGCTTTCGTAATGCCGATAGAGCGCCGGTGCGGTGACCCCTACCTGCTTCGCCAGTTTGCGCATGGAAAAGCCGTCCAGTCCTCCGGACAGATAGAGGTCGCACGCGCAACCGAGGATCTTCTCACGTTGATCGGACATGGTGAACACTGTAAACACACACCGACGATGTGTCAACAGTCGCGCGGCTGCATCCGAGAACGGTGTTTAGTACAAAATGGTGCGAGGAACCGGCAGGGCGCCCATGTCCGACTTCGGCAACCCGATCGAGCGTCGTCTCGACCCTCGACGTCAGGAGCCGGTTTCGACCGTTGCCTTCAGGATCCGGTCGCCGACCTGGAGGCGGTCCACGGCGTCCATGCCCTCCACGACCCAGCCGAACGCGGTGTACCCCCCGTCCAGGTGGGGCTGCATGGAGTGCGTGATGAAGAGCTGCGACGACTCGGTGTCCTTCCCCGCCGACGCCATCCCGACCACACCCCTCCAGTACGGAACCAGCGTGAATTCGCTTCGGATCGAGAAGTCCGGTTCCTTGTCCGCCGGCGAGCGGGTCAGATCGCCGCCCTGCACCACGAAATTCGGTACGACCCGGTGGAAGGGTATGCCCGCATAGCTTCCCCGCTGGGCGAGGCGCGCGATCGTCTGTACGGTCAGCGGCGCTTCCTCGGGATCCAGACGGATGACGACCCTGCCCCGCTCCGTGTCGAGGACCAGCCGTGGCGCTTCCCCGAGGCCAGCCAGATACACCCAGTCCACCACGCGCGGATCCTGCGCGCGCGACGAGTCCGGCGCGTCGAGGGCGGCGCCCCCGCCGCCAGGCGGGGCCGGCTCCACCTCGTCCGCGGAAAGCCCGGTCAACTGCGCGAGCGCGCGCGCCGCCGCGATGCGCCGACCCCTGTCGGCGTGATGGAGCGCCTCCTCGAGTACGGCCCCTCCCCGCGGCACGAAGGCGGAATCCGCCAACGCGTACGCCGCGGCGCGGACCCCAGCCATCTCCTCTCCTTCGAAGAGCACCGTGCGGAACGTCTCGAAGTAAGCGTCCCGCACCGCGTCGTCGGTGGGCTCCCCGGGCCAACGCCGCGCCAGGGAGGCCACGGCCTGGGCGGCGAGGGCGGCCACCCCGGACCTCGTTTCCCGCAGGAGCCGCTCCCGGGCGCCGGCCCCCGGCACCGACCCGAGGACGCGAACGCCCATGCGTGCGCGCGCCGTATCCGTGGCGGAGAGCGCGTCGACCCACTTGAACACGAAAAGGGAGTCCCCCGCCTCGCCAACGTGCGCGAGGAGCGGCTCGACCACACGCCAACGGTCGCCGTGGCCGGTGATCCATGTCTCCATCCGTTGGAGCTGCTCCGCGGTGGAGTCGACCTTGACGAGGGATTGCGCGGCTACGATGGCGACCGATTCGGACGGATCTGAAAGGCCGTCGATGAGGATGTCGCGTATTTCCGGCTCGCCCCGCTGCATTCCGAGAGCCGCCATCGCGTTGGCTCGGATGCGCCAGTCGGGAGACGAGGCCGCCCACCCGCGCAAGCGGTTCGCGTCGAACGGGTCGGCCAGGCGTCCGAGCCCCTCGACGAGGTACATCGCGGCCGGATCGTCGCGCTCGTAGCCGTCCAGGGCCTCCCGGACGCGCGCCGCCCGGCCGACCCAGGGCTCCGTGTCGCGCGCTCGCGCGAAGTAGAGTGCGGCCCCCGCGCGCACACGGGGGTCGAGGTCGTCCAGGTGGTCGAGGATCAGCGGCAATGCGGCCGGTGCGAGCATCTTCCGCTCGCCGCCGAGCAACGCCACCGCCAGCGTCCGGTCCGCCTCGAGGCCTTCGGGAACGTCGAGCCCGACGAGGGCCGCCGACGCGCTCACCGTCGGCACCTTGTCCAGGGCTTCCAGGATCCTCGCGCGCACGGTGTCATCCCGCTCGGACGCGAACGCACGCGTCAGCGCCGCGACCGCGCCCGCGGACCGCAGTTGGCCGAGCGCGAAGGCGGCGTCCCGGCGGACCGCCGCATCTTCGTCATCGAGCGCAGCCACGAGGGGCTCGAACGCCTCCGGCGCCTGCACCGACCCGAGCGCGAAGGCCGCGCGGGCCCGGACCACGGCGCGACCGTCGGACAGCGCCGGAATCAGCCCCGCCCCGTCGCGTCGTTCCTGTAGATCGACCAGCCCCTGGAGGCCGGCGTCGTGCAGCAGCCCATCCGACGGTCGGCCAACCGGCTCGCGCATGGGAATGCTCTCGTGGGCACGCGCGCATGCGCTGAGCGACCCCAGCGCGATGAGCGCGACCACGCAGGCACCCTTACGGCCGAGCGTGGCACAAGCGTGCGCGACCTGGGTGAACAGGGCGCGGGTGAGCGCGGCGCCGCTCACGGGCCCTGCCATCCATGCACGATGGCCGCGGCGCGCCACACCATGTCCGCAGACTGGAGCACCTTGGCCCTCAGGCGTGGCGGCAGGTCCGGCCGCTCGTCCAGGAAGGCGCGCACGGTGTCGGCCGCTTCGACCTCGCTGTGACCGCCTAGCGTCGCGTCCAACCACCTGCCCGGGAAGAAGATATCCCCTGTCCGTTGAACTTCTTCGAGAAGGTCGAGCGAGGGCCGGATCGTCGAGAGGGCGCTCCCCGCGCGCAGTGGATGATTCAGGTCGGCGAGTCCCTCGAGTACCCATGGCTCCCGCTCACGATTCACGGGGTCCGCCAGCGAAGTGAAGAAGGCCATACGCACCTCCGGATCCGCGTCGAGGGCGGGCCGCACGAAGCGGAAACGCGCCTTGCGGTCCGGGTTCCGGATCTCCTGCTCCTGCTCATCCAGGATCTCCGCCCAGTCATGCACCCCGCGCAGCGCCAGTTCCGACGCGAACGCGATCCGGTCGCTTTCGCTCAGAGGTACGCCGGGCACCGTATCCCGACCGGACCAGAGCCGGCGCAGGCGCGCCACACCGGCGTCGGTCAGCGCCACGTCCCGGTACGTCCGCAGGAACGCTGCGCGCGCGGTCGCGGGAAGGCGTCCGGTGCCGCCGGACCACAAGGCGGCCTCCAGCGCAGGCGCCCGCGCCACGCGCTCCTCGGGAGTGAGGAGCCGCCAGAAGGTCTCCGAGACGTAGCCGAGCACGCGACTCACGTTCTGCTCGACGTCTTCGCGGGCCAGCCCGGCGAGGGCCACGTCGAGGAACGCGCCCGGCGCGAGGC
>JBBSOM010000165.1:0-6329 GCA_038259715.1 Longimicrobiales bacterium | reverse complement strand
CGGGTGCTGTCCCGGTACCGCTTTCCCACGTCGGTGGTGTTGGTCGGGCTGTCGGGCGAGGAGCAGGGCCTGTGGGGCGGCGTGCACATGGCGAAGGTGGCCGTCGACAAAGGGTGGGACATCGCGGGCTTCATCAACAACGACATGATCGGCAACATCCAGGGCGTGGACGGGCGCATCGACAACGGTGAGTTCCGTGTCTTTTCGGAGCCGTACCCGGCCACCGCGACGGAACAGGAGTTGCGGGGCTACCGGACGTACGGAGGGGAGGTCGACGGTCCGTCACGGCAGTTGGCTCGCTATGTGGACCGGATCACCCACACGTACTTCACCGACGTGGACGCGATGATGATCTACCGGCTCGACCGCTTCGGGCGAGGCGGGCAGCACCGTCCGTTCAACGACGCGGGCTTCCCGGCCGTGCGCCTGATGGAGGCCCACGAGAACTACACTCGGCAGCATCAGAACCTGCGCACCGAGAACGGCATCGCGTACGGGGACGTCGCGTCGGGTGTCGACTTCAAGTACGCCTCGCGCCTGGCCGCGGTGAACGCCGCGGTTCTGGCTTCGGTGGCGTGGGCGCCTCCGTCGCCGAAGAACGTTCGGATCGGGGGCGCGGTACAGCCCTCCACCGCGCTCGAGTGGGACGCGGTGGACGACCCGAATCTGGCCGGGTACAAGGTCTATTGGCGCGACACCACCGCTCCTCGATGGCAGCACTCACGCTTCGTGGGAGACGTGACGAGCTACACGCTGGAGAACCTTGTCATCGACAACTATCTCTTCGGCGTCGCCGCTGTCGGACGCGACGGCAACGAGAGCGTCGTAAGCTTCCCCACCGCACAGATCCGGCGCCGATAGCCGTTTGTTCGGCGCCGATTCCCGAAACCTCGAGGAAGGTGGATCCATGGAGATCCTCTACATCACGCTGAGAACGGTACACGTGCTGGGCGCCGTGTTCTGGGCCGGCGCCACGTTCCTCCTCCTCTTCTTCCTGGAGCCTGCCGCGAGAGACTCGGGGCCGGCCGGCCGTGAGGTCCTGGGAAACATGGTGCGGCGCGGGTACTCCGGGTTCGTGGCGAACGTGGCGCTCGTCACCATTCTCACGGGCTTCTGGCTGATATGGCGCATGTCCGGCCACTTCTCGCCGGCCTTCATGGGCTCAACGGCGGGCATGCTGTTGAGCGTGGGCATGCTTACGGGCGTGCTGGCGTTGGGGACGGGTGTCCACATGGTGCGGCGTCCGACCCGGAAGCTGGCCGAACTCGGCGGCCGGATCGCGACCGCCGGCGCGGCTCCGACTCCCGAAGAGTTGGCCGAACTGACCCGGCTTCAGGACAAGATACGGACCTCGATCCGCATCACGGCCGTACTCCTGCTCATCACCGTCGTGACGATGGCGCTCGGGCCGCACGTCTGAGGCCCGAGCGCCACCGGCGCCTCACTCCTC
This sequence comes from Longimicrobiales bacterium, assembly GCA_038259715.1. Lineage (GTDB taxonomy): Bacteria > Gemmatimonadota > Gemmatimonadetes > Longimicrobiales > Gaopeijiaceae > SZUA-318. The sequence goes on along the minus strand of JBBSOM010000165.1, from coordinate 4,879 downwards.
GGCCTTCACCAGCCCCAGGGCCTCGAGCACCAGTTCCTCCTGCTGCGCCGCGTGCTGCTTCGCCTTGCCTTCGGCGGGGCTCGCCCGCTCGGGCCGGGCCACGTACGAGAGCGGCACCTTTCGCGGCACCAACGGACGCAGCCGGGGGCCGACGAAGGTGAGCCCCCCCATGTTGCGCGGCTCCTCCTGGGCCCAGACGACCTCCTCGAGGCTCGGATATCGGTCCAACAGATCCTTGAGCGCCTCGTTCGGGAAAGGATAGAGCAGTTCCAGGCGCGCCACCGCCACGTTGCTCGCTTCCGAGCGGCGCGAATATCCCTGGATATCGTAGTAGATCTTTCCCGAGCACAGGATCAGGCGCGTCACCGGCGCCGGGTCCTCGACGGTAGGGTCGTCCAGGACGTGTCGGAAACCCCCACCGGTGAGTTCCGAGACCGGCGACGTGGCCATGGGATGGCGCAACAGGCTCTTCGGCGTCATGACCACCATGGGTCGCTCGGGCCGGCGAAGCGCCTGCCGCCGGAGCATATGGAAGTACTGTGCCGGCGTGGTCGGGTAGACCACGCGCATGTTCCCTTCGGCGCAGAGTTGCAGGAAGCGCTCGAGGCGGGCACTCGAGTGCTCCGGGCCCATGCCCTCGTAGCCGTGGGGCAACAGTAGAGTCAGGCGGGAGTACTGCCCCCACTTGGTCAGGCCGGAGGAGATGAACTGGTCGATGATGACCTGGGCGACGTTCACGAAGTCGCCGAACTGCGCCTCCCACAGCACGACATCGGTGTCCGCCCCCACCGAGTAGCCGTACTCGAAGCCGATGGTCGCCATCTCGGTCAGCGGAGAGTTGTAGATCTCCATGCGCGTTTCCGACACCTGCTGGATCGGCATGCACTCCCGGCCGTTTTCCACGTCGTGCAGCACCATGTGCCGGTGGCTGAACGTGCCGCGCTGGGTATCCTGGCCGGTGAGCCGGATCGGGATCCCTTCCATGAGGAGGCTCCCGAAGGCGAGTGCCTCGGCATGCCCCCAGTCGAGCGCGCGGTCGGGCCCGAAGTCCTGGGCGCGCCGCTCCAGTTGGCGCCACAGCTTGGGGTGCGGCTTGAAGCCTTCGGGCAGGTGCACGAGGGCATCGTTGATCTCGCCCAGCGTCTCGATGGCCACCCCGGTGGTCTCGGGGATGACTGGATTCTCGTAGTCCGCGTCCAACTCCGCGTCGCCGCCAGGGTGAGGCTCGCGCACGTTGTCCTGGGCCTCGCGCAGGCGCTCCGCGACCTCGTGCTGCATGGCCTGGGCGTCCTCCGCGGAGACGACACCCGCTGCGCTCAGTTCATCCGCGAAGATGGCGCGGACGGTCGGATGCTTGGCGATGGTCGCGTACAGCAGGGGCTGGGTGTAGGCCGGCTCGTCTGCTTCGTTGTGCCCGTACCGGCGGTAGCCCACCAGATCGATCACGAAGTCGTCCTGGAACTCGGACCGGTACTTCATCGCCAGACGGATGGCCGCGAGGCACGCCTCCGGGTCGTCGGCGTTCACGTGCACCACGGGAATCCCGTACCCCTTCGCCAGATCGGAGGAGTAGTGCGTGGAACGGCCGTCGATGGGATCGGTGGTGAAACCGACCTGATTGTTGACGATGATGTGGACCGTGCCGCCGACATCGTAGCCTGCCAGGCGCGACGTGTTGAGCGTCTCTGCCACCACCCCCTCGGCGGCGAACGCGGCGTCGCCGTGCATCAGGATCGGGACGACGCGGTGACTGTCGAGGTTGGCCTCGCGGCCGGGCCCGTCGAACTGGCGGGAGCGCGCGAAACCGGTGGCGACCGGATTCACGAACTCGAGGTGACTCGGGTTCGGCATGAGCGTCACTCCGAGGTCGCCCAGGCCCTCGAACGAGCGCGTGCCTCGCGCCCCATGATGGTACTTCACGTCGCCGGTACCGCTCACGGTGAATTGGCTACCCTGGAAGCTCGGGCCCTCGAACTCCGCCAGCAGCTCGGCGTACGAAACGCCCATCGTGTGCGTGATGACGTTGAGGCGTCCGCGGTGCGCCCCGCCGAGCACGACCTCGTGCGCGCCGTCCCGCAGGGCCTCCTCCATGGCCAGGTCGAGCATCGGGATGAGCATGTCCGTGCCCTCGACCGAAAAGCGCTTCTGCCCGAGGTACGAATGATGGATGAACTGCTCCAGCCCTTCGACCTCCGTCAGTCGGTACAGCAGCGCGCGGCGCGCTTCAGGGGTCATGTCGAGGTAGTACGCACCGCTTTCGACCTGATCCCAGAGCCAGTCGACTTTGGTGGGGTCCCCGAGGTGCTCGAACTCGTACCCGAGGCTGCCCGCATAGATGTCCCGCAGTTCCTGTAGCGCGTCCGCCACGGAGCGCTCCTGGTCGTCGTCCATGACCAGGGAGGATGGCAATTCGGACAACTCCTCCATCGACGTTCCGAAAAACGCCGGACTAAGTTGGGGATGGCCCTTGGGGTCACTCCCGAGCGGGTCGATGTGCGCGAGCTGGTGCCCATGGTCACGGAACGCCTGCACGAGCGCCGCCGCGCGCGACACGACCGGCAGCACGCGACGGAGGCTCTCCGCCGCATCGGAATGACTGTGGCCCGCCGACGCCAACATCGGGGGCAGAGCGTCTTCAGCCGATACCGGTGGGGCCACGCGCACGGCCATCGTGGTCTGGGCCGAGGATGGCGAGACGCCCTGACGGTGGCCGTTGAGCTGCTCTGGAAGGTAGAGTCCGTCCGCGACCACACGGACGCCCCCGTCGGCGAAGAGAGTGCGCCAGGCTTCGGGGACCGATTCGGGGTCGCGGGCGTATTGCTCGAACATCGCCTGGGCGAAGGGAGCGTTCGCGCTGTCGAAAAGGGGTTCGTTCATGATCCGGCTCGGTAGGGCAACTCCCGGAGTGGGAGATGGAGCCTGAATGTTAAGCGACTTTGGCCTGTGGTTGGAGGGTGCGCCCATCGCCCGGTCCCGAATCGAGCGAGTTCACGCCGAGGAGTTCCCCACCGTTCTGGAGATTCCGGACCGGGATCTACCCGCGGTGACACACCCCGGGTGGCGCGAGGCCTTCCCGTGGTTGGCGCAGGGCACCACGGGGCGGGGAGCGCCGGACGTGGGTTTCGACCTGGGTCTGTTCGCGGACGCGTCGCTCGCGCGGGACGTCCTGGCGAGGTGGGAGACACTCCGCGCGCGCTCCGGCTGCCCACGCGTCGTTCACGCGCACCAGGTGCATGGGGCCACGGTGCGCTTTCACGGGCCGGGTGACCCGGGGCTGCACCTCGCCGAGTCCTGTGACGGCCACGCCACCCGTGCGCCGGGCGTCCTGCTGGCGGTGACCACCGCGGACTGTGTACCCGTCTCGATCGTCGATCCCGAGCGCCGGGCGGTCGCGCTCGTCCACGCGGGGTGGCGAGGAGCGGCGGGCGGCATCCTGGAACGTGGCGTCACGGTGCTGGGTGAGAGGATCGCGTCGGCTCCGGCCGCGCTGCACGTTCACCTGGGGCCGGCCATCTGTGGCCGGTGCTACGAAGTAGGCCCCGAGATCTTCGACGCGCTCGGCCTGCCGCGACCGGCGGGGCCTGCCAAGCTCGACCTCCGTGCGGCGCTCGCTGAGCGCGCCGTCCAGGCAGGGGTACGGCGGGACCGGATCACCATCTCCGAGCATTGCACACGATGCGGAGACGGCTTCTTCTCCCACCGGGCGGGTGCTCGCGAGCGGCAGGTGGGCTTCCTGGGCGTACGAGCTTGACGCCGCGGCCGGACGTACGCCGCCATCCAGCGGGGTTGTGCGGCTTCTGCGTGCACCATCGGGTCATCCGCAACCGGAAGGGATCGGTCTTCTACATGTGCGAACGCTCGAAGACGCAGAGCCGCTACCCGAAGTATCCACCCCTACCGGTGCTCGCTTGCCCCGGATTCACGCCGTCGGACCATCCAGAAAGGACTCGAGAACCCTGAGGGACTCCCGGGGGCGTTCCTCCGCCGGTAGGTGCCCGGTCGCTTCGAGAATCGTCAGTTGGGCGCGCGGAAGTTCGCGTGCCAGTCGTTGTCCGATCGAAATCGGGACCACGCGATCGTCATCTCCCCAGAGCAGCAGCGTGGGGACGTCGATCTCCGGGTAACGCGCCACCCACAGGTCGAGGTCTGGCGGCACGATGTGGAGCGCCATGTCGATGAGCGCGCGGCGCGCGGCGGCTCCGCGTAACGGGTCCGCGTATCCTTCGACCTGGCTTCGCGTCACGGTGGCCGGGTCGTGCACGATCGAGCGCAGCACCCGCCGCACCATGAAGCGGGTCCCCGGAAGACGCTGGAGCAGGCTGCAGAGCTTCGGCCAGTGGGCAAGCCGGACGACCGGCGGCATCCGTTGACGGTACGCTGCGCCGGCGAGGATCACCATTCTGCTGAGGCGTCCGGCGCCTTCGTCGAGCAGGCGCAGGGCCGTCAGCAGGGCCACGCCCCCGCCGAGGGAATGGCCCACGAGCGTGACGTCCCTCAACGCGCGCTGCTTGATCAGCGTGTAGACGAGGTCGGCCTGGTCAGCGGGGGAGTAGCGGCCGTCGTTCGGTTTGGGGGCCGCGCCGAAGCCCTTCATGTCGACCAGCACGACGTGGCCTCGCCCTGCGAGCGAAGGTAACCACGTCCGCCACGAGAACGAGGAGCCGCCGTAGCCGTGCAGGAGCACGAACGAGGGGCCGTCTCCGGCCGGACGCCCGTGTACTTCGACGTGAAGGGGAAGGTCGAACAAGGTCAGCCGTCGCGCTCGACCGGGAGAACGAAGCCCCCCCGGCTTTCCATCTCACGTGCGACGGCCGGATGACACGTGAAGGCAAATACCTGCCGACGGACTGAGATTTCAGCCAGCAGGTCCAGGCCCCTG
>JBBSOM010000164.1:0-6344 GCA_038259715.1 Longimicrobiales bacterium | reverse complement strand
GACGCGATCGACGGGCGCTTCAGTCCGGAGAAGGCCGTCCAGAGTCTCCTCGGGACGTTGGACCTCGATGGGGAGGACGCGCTCAAGCTCGTCGAGGAGATGGGTCCCGAGGCCATCACAGAGGATGACGCCGCGGCGACGCCCGTGGTGAAGCTGACGAACCTCATCATCCGTGACGGCATCCACGCGGGCGCCTCGGACGTCCACATCGAGCCGGGTCGAAGGGTCGGTGCGGTGCGGTACCGCGTCGACGGCGTGCTTCGCAAGCACATGGACCTGCCGATGTCGGCCCTGAACAGGGTGATCAGCCGGATCAAGGTCCTGAGCCGACTGGACATCGCGGATCGTCTGCGCCCGCAGGACGGCAAGGCGCGGGTCCGCATCCGGAACCGCAGCTACGACCTGCGCGTGTCGACGCTGCCCGCCGGGGGCGCCGAGAAGTGCGTGATCCGGGTGCTCGATTCGAGCGCGTCCCTGAACCTGGACGACCTCGATCTGCCCAAGTACGAGTTGGGGCGGCTCCGCAACCTGCTCACCTACCGTGACGGTATCGTGGTCGTGACGGGGCCGACCGGGTCCGGAAAGACGACGACGCTCTACGGCGCCCTGCGTGAACTCGCCGACGGCAAGGTCAACATCATGACCGTCGAGGATCCGATCGAGTACGAATTGGCCGGCATTACGCAGACCCAGGTCGAGACGAAGCAGGGAATGACGTTCGCCGGAGCCCTACGGGCCATGTTGCGTCAGGACCCCGACGTCATCCTGGTCGGAGAGATCCGCGACAAGGAAACCGCCGTGACGGCCGCGCAGGCCGCCATGACCGGTCACCTGGTGCTCGCCACGGTCCACGCCAACGACGCCGTGAGCGCGGTAACCCGCCTGGCGGATCTGGGCCTTCAGTTCAGCACCATCGCCCACACGTTGCGCGGCGCCATCGCGCAGCGTCTGCTTCGCCGGGTGTGTGTGGCCTGCGCCGAGCCCATCCGTGGGCAATTCACGCCGGACGAGAAGCGACTGGCCGCGCGCCACGGCGTCGAGCCCGTGGTGCGGGCGGTGGGGTGCCTCGAATGCGGCTTCACCGGCTATCGGGGCCGGCTACCGGTCGACGAGGTGCTCGTCGTCGGCCCGCGCTTCCAGCACGCCGTGGAACAGCGCAAGGGGTGGGCGGCGTTGAACCGGGTCGCGGCTCAGGGGGGCATGCGTTCGATGCACGAGGTCGGCCTCGAGTGGGTCACCGCCGCCAAGACCACCATCGTGGAGGTCGAGCGGGTCCTGGGCCAGATGTCCGAGAACGAAGAAGGCGAGGAATCCAAAGGCCCGCCGAGGATCCTTCTGGTCGATGACGACCCGGACGCACGCCTGCTCATGCGCACCATCCTCGAGAAGGACGGCTATGACGTGGACGAGGCGGAAGACGGTCACCGCGCACTGGAGATCCTCGCAGAGCATCCCCACTTCCAACTCGTGGTCCTCGATCTGGCCATGCCGGGGCTGGACGGCCGACAGGTTCTGGACCACATCCGGGGCTCGGTGACGACGTCCGCGCTCCCGGTGCTGGTGCGTACGGGCACCGGAAGCGACCGCATCGAGACCGAACTCCTGGAAGCCGGAGCGGACGACTATGTGGCGAAGTCCGTCGAGCCGGAGCGCTTTCTGGCCCGCGTGCACGCCGTGCTGCGGAGGGCGGTGCTCTAGGCGATGGCGGTTCCGCGATTGACACTCCGTCGGGGCCAGAACAGCTTTACAGGCTATCGTTCCAAAGCCCGACCAGGGCTCCTTTTTTCGCCGACGGGTACGCGCCGGACATGTTCAAGACGGTCAGAGGCCGCCTCATAGCCATCGTTTTCATGATGGCCATCGCCGGGTGGCAACTATACTCCAACGGGCTGAAGCTCGGACTCGACCTCAAGGGCGGGATGCACCTCGTCCTCGAGGTGGACGATCCGGACAACACGCTCACGGCCGCTGCCAAGGCCGACATGATCGACCGCGTCGACCGGATCATCCGCACGAGGATCAACGAATTCGGCGTCGAGGAGCCCCTGATCCAGAAGGCGGGCAACGACCGCCTGATCGTGGAACTCGCCGGCATCTCGGACGAAGAACAGGCCAAGAATATCATCCAGTCCCAGGCCTATCTCGAGTTCAAGCTGGTCCAGCCTACCAAGGACGTGGACGCGGCCCTGCCGCGCATGGACCGGGCCATCGTCGGTACGCTGGGCGTCGACTCGATCAAAGCGCTCGGGAGTGACGTCACCGGTCAGGCGCAGGGCGGCAATATCGAGCAGCTCCTCTTTGGCGGCGACACGACGAAGGCCGACACCACGGGAACTGCGGGAACTGCGGGAACTGCGGGAGCTACCGCGGCGGCGGCGGACTCGGCTCAACGCGCGGAAAACGCGCTTCGGCCGTTCTCGGCGCTCCTGAACATCGGCGATGCTCTGGGCACCTACCTGGTGGCGGTCGAGGACGTCCCCCTGGCCGAGCGCTTCCTGGCGATGCCGGAAGTGGAACGGGCGATGCCGCGCGACGAGGCGCTGCAGTGGGGCTCCGAGACCGTCGCTCGCGGTGCCCGTACGTTCAAGCGCCTGTACGTGCTGACCGCCAAGCCCTTCCTCACGGGTGAGTACCTGGAGAATGCGGTCGCCGGGCGCGATCCGCAGTTCAACCAGTCCCAGGTGCAGTTCACGCTGTCCCGGGCGGGTGGGCGACTTTTCGAGCGCTTCAGCGGCCAGCACGTGAACGACTTCCTGGCCATCGTGCTCGACGGCCAGGTCATGAGCGCGCCCGTCATCCGCGACCGCATCGGCGCGCGCGGCCAGATCGAGATGGGCGCCGGCACTCCGCTCGAGGAGGCGCGCGATCTGGCTCTGGTCCTGCGCGCGGGCTCGTTGCCCGCGAAGCTCGACATCATCGAGCAGCGTACGGTCGGCCCCTCGCTCGGCCAGGACTCCATCGACCAGGGCAAGATCGCCGGCATCGTCGGAATCGTGTTCGTGATCCTGATCATGATCGGGTACTACCGCGTGGCCGGAGTCCTCTCCGTGCTCGCCTTGGGCTTCTACGTGGTCCTCGTCGTCGGCGGTATGGCCGCCATCCACGCGACGCTCACGGTGCCGGGCATTGCGGGCATCATCCTGTCGATCGGCATGGCGGTGGACGCGAACGTGCTGATCTTCGAGCGAATTCGCGAAGAACTCGCTGCGGGACGGGCGAACCGTACCGCCGTCGACGAGGGCTTCGCGCACGCGCTGTCGGCCATCGTCGACTCGAACATCACGACGCTCCTGACCGCGTTGATCCTCTACCAGTTTGGAACGGGGCCCGTCCAGGGCTTCGCCGTGACGCTGTCGATCGGTATCATCGCGTCCTTCATCTCCGCCATTTTCGTGACCCGGACCTTCTTCCTGATGTACCTGTCGGGAAAAAAGGCCTCGGATCCCATCAGCATCTGAAGCCCGGCCATGAGACTCTTCCAGAACTCCAGCTACACCTTCATCGAACGCCGCAAGATGGCGTACGTCCTGTCCGGGACGGCGATCCTCATCGGGATCGCGGCGATGCTGTTCAACATCTTCACGATCGGATCCTGGCAGGTCTACGGTGTGGACTTCACCGGCGGATCGCTCGTACAGGTTCGGTTCAACTCGCCCGACGTCACCGCCGGCCAACTGCGTGACGCCCTCGGCGGCTCGCAGTCGCCGCCGATCACCAAGTTCGGCGAGGATGCCGAGTTCGTGATCCGGGCTCCGATCGCCGAGGGCATGTCGATCGATACGGTGGCGGCGGACCTGGAGCGACAGATCTCCGCCTCCTTCGGTCCGGATGCATTCAAGGTGACGCGCACGGAATTGGTCGGCGCCAAGGTGGGGAGCGAACTCCAGGAGAAGGCGCTGTTGGCCATCCTGTTCTCATTCGTGCTGACGCTGATCTATCTGGCCATCCGATTCGAGTTGCGCTTCGGGTTGGCCGCCGTGATCGCGACCGCCCACGACATCATGATCACGCTCGGCTTCCTCGCGCTCTTCCGTGTCGAGGTCGATCTGCCCACCGTGGCGTCGATCCTGACCATCGTCGGGTATTCGCTGAACGACACCATCATCGTGTTCGATCGGATCCGGGAGAACCTGCACAAGAAGGGCGCGCGCAAGCGTGATCTGGTCCAACTGATCGACCAGTCGATCAACGAGACCCTACCTCGCACCGTGCTCACGTCCGGCACGACGCTGGCGGTGCTGGTCGCCCTGCTCCTCCTCGGCGGCCCGGTGATCCGGGACTTCACGGTCGTGCTGATCCTCGGCATCGTGGTCGGGACGTACTCCTCGATCTTCGTGGCCTCGCCGGCCCTCGTGGAAATCCAGAAGCGCTGGGGTGAGGGCAAGGGCCAGAAGTCGAAGACGAAGCCCGAACCCGCGACGGTGTGACGGCCGAGGCTGCGGCGAGCGGTCGCGACAACGCTCGTCTTCGGCTCTTCGACAGTCATTGCCACCTGACCGACGCCGCCTTCCGGGACGACCGGGAGGCGGTGCTGGTTCGGGCCCGCGAAGCCGGGGTTGAACGCATGGTTTCGATCGCGTCGACCGTGGCTGACGCCCGCGACGCGGTCGCGTTGGCGCGGAGCCACGAGGGCGTGTGGTGCACGGCGGGCGTCCATCCGCATGAGGCGGGCTCCGCGGACGAGGGCGCCCTCGAGGCGGACGTCATCGAGGCGATCCGGCTCCTCGCGGCCGAGCCCGAGGTGGTCGCGCTCGGGGAGACCGGGCTCGACTACCACTACGACCACGCGCCTCGTGACATCCAGCGGCGCCTCTTCGATGCCCATCTGGACCTGGGCGCTGAACTCGAGCTTCCGGTGGTGGTGCACGCCCGGGAAGCCGACGCCGACGTGGCGGCGGCGCTCATCAACGCGACGCCCGGCACCCGCGGTGTGCTGCACTGCTTCACCGGTGGGGAGAAAGCATTCGCGGCGGCGAGGGAGCGTGACTGGTACGTGTCCTTTTCCGGGATCGCGTCGTTCAAGAGCTTCGCTGTCGCCGACCTGTTGCGTGAAGTGCCGCCGGACCGCCTCCTCCTCGAGACGGACTCTCCGTACCTCGCGCCCGTGCCGCTGCGGGGCAAGCGTAACGAGCCGGCCTTCGTGCGCCACGTGGCCGTGGCGGTCGCCGGACACCTGGGCGAGGACGTTCGGACCGTGGCGGCACGCACCACGGCGAACGCGCTGGCCCTCTACCGGATCATGGACCCGGCCACGGAGTGACCTCGTTGTCGCGACGTATCCGGATACTTCCAGACGCGGTGGCGAACCAGATCGCTGCGGGCGAGGTCGTGGAGCGACCCGCTTCGGTGGTCAAGGAACTCGTGGAAAACGCGCTCGACGCGGGGGCGGCGCGTGTCGAGGTCGCGATCGAGCGGGGCGGGAAGCGCCGCATCAGGGTCACGGACGACGGGTCCGGCATGAGCAGGGAGGACGCGCTCCTGAGCCTGGACCGGCACGCCACCAGCAAGATCGTGACCGCGGTCGACCTCCGGAGCGTGCGCACCTTCGGCTTCCGTGGCGAAGCGCTCCCCTCCATCGCGGCCGTCAGCCAGCTTGCGGTGGAGACACGGAACGAAGGTGACGAGATCGGCACGCGCCTTTCCGTGAAAGGCGGAAGCATCGGGGCCATCCAGGACTTTCCCCGCCAGCGCGGCACGACCATCGACGCGAAGAGCCTGTTTTTCAACGCGCCGGCCCGCGCCAAGTTCCTGAAGTCTGTCGCGGCTGAAACGCGAGCGGTCTCGGAGGTGATGTCGACCCTGGCGTTGGCCAACCCGCACGTCGGCTTTCTGCTGACTTCAGACGGTCGGACGCTGCTCGATGTGGCGGCGGCCGCGGACCCCGCGGTGCGCATCGCACAACTCTGGCCAGGTGACGAGGCCGGTACGCTGCTTGCCGTGGCGGGCGCCCAGGGCGGGGTGGAGGTGCGGGGCTTGATCCAACGGCCCGACGCGGCTCGCCCCGGACTGCGCCGTGCCCACCTGTTCGTGAATGGTCGGCCGTTCAAGGCCACCGAGCTGGTGCGCGCCGCCGAACGAGGCTACCGCACCACGATTCCGCAGGGAGCCCGGCCGTGGATCTTCCTGTACCTCCAGGTGGGCGACGGCGACGTGGACGTGAATGTCCATCCCGCCAAAGCTGAAGTACGCTTTCTCCACCAGGCCGCGGTCGAGGAGGCGGTCGAGGCCGCCGTGCGCCGTGCACTGGAGGGTGAGGAGAGCGCGGCCACGTTCGACCGTACCTCGCAGCCGCCGGCGCTCACGGTCCGGGAAGGCCCGCCCGAGGCGACCCCGCCGAGGGAAAG
>JBBSOM010000163.1:0-6346 GCA_038259715.1 Longimicrobiales bacterium | reverse complement strand
CTTCGGGGGTTTAACCCCTCGGCGCAACCGGAACCGTCCGGACGGCGCGACGATGTTCCGAGGACCGAGCAGGGTGAAGAAGTTTATGCGGAGAGGCGTGGTGGCGCCGATGGTCGTGGTGACTGTCGCCGCACTGAGCGGAGGGTGGCTCCTGCAGAGGGGGGCCGACCGCGCTGAGACGGCGTACACGAAGGTCCGCCTCTTCCAGGAGGTGGTCGACCGCGTCGAGTCCAGCTATGTCGACTCGGTCGACCAGGGCAGCCTGTACAATTCGGCGATCGACGGCCTCATCAAGGATCTCCACGATCCCTACTCCTCCTTCCTCCAGGCCTCGCAGTTCGAGGACCTGCGCATCCAGGGCATCGAGGGTGACTATGGGGGGGTCGGGCTCGAAGTCGTCGAGCGCAACGGGTACGTAACCGTCGTAAGCCCTATGCCCGGCACTCCGGGGGCCAAGGCCGGGATCCGCGCCGGCGATCAGTTCTACGAGATCGAAGGCCAGAAGGCCGACACGATCGGTTCGGACGCCGCGGTCGCGCTCCTGAGGGGAAAGCCGGGAAGCGAAGTGAAGGTGAAGATGCTTCGTCCGGGTGTCGATGAGCCGATTCCGTTCACGCTCACGCGCGAGGTCATCCAACTCAAGGCGGTCCCGTTCGCGGTCATGCTCGAACCCGGCATCGGGTACGTCCCCTTCCAGAGCGTGCTCGAGAGTTCGGCCGTCGAGATCCGGTCTGCGCTCGACTCGCTCAAGTCCGCGGGAATGAAGGGCATCGTCCTGGACCTGCGGGGGAATCCCGGTGGCGTGCTCGACCAGGGGATCGAAGTCTCCGACCTCTTCCTTCAGGACGGACGGGGCATCGTCGAGACTCGTGGACGCGCATCCGACCAGAATGCGACGTACAAGGCGCGGCGCCCGGATCAGTACGAAGGGATGCCGGTAGTACTCCTCGTCGACGGGGGTAGCGCGTCGGCTTCGGAGATCATCGCGGGGGCACTCCAGGACAACGACCGCGCGATCCTGGTCGGAGAGAGCACGTTCGGAAAGGGGCTCGTGCAGAGCCTGTACCGACTGTCGGGCGGAAATGTGCTCCGCCTGACCACCGCACGGTGGTACACGCCGGTGGGTCGCTCCATCCAGAAAGATGCCGACGCTCGCGTCCACGACGCCAGCGCGGGAGAACTGGCCCTGGACGGTCAGCTCGCGCTGGGGCCGGACTTCGATGGACGGCCGACCTTCCAATCGGTTGCCGGACGTCAATTGTTCGGTGGTGGGGGAATCACGCCCGACGTGTTCGTCATGCCGGAGGTGCTCACCGCCGAAGAAGAGCGCGCGGTGCGAAGCATCTACAAGCAGGCCGGTCAGATGAGCGTGGCGATGTTCAACTACGCGGTTGGCTATGTACGGGGTCATCCCAACCTCGATCCCGGTTTCACCCTGACGGATGCGGAGATCCAGGACTTCAACCGCGACCTCCCCAAATGGGATGTCAAGGTCGACCGTGACGACTTCCGGGCGGCTCGGCGCTTCATCACGTACCAGGTGCAGCGGGAGATCGCTCTGCAGGCGTGGGGAGACAAGGGCCAATTCCTGCAGGAACGTCCCTTCGACCTTCCGCTGAAGCGCGCGGTCGAGCTCCTCCGCGGTGCCCCTTCCCAGGACGCCCTCCTCCAGGAGGTTGCGGCGCTCGGACCCGCCGCGAGGTCCGCAGGGGGTGGAAGCAACGCCGCCGCCGGGACGCGGGCGGGCTCCTGAATCCGGCCGGACGCCGCCGTGCACCGGCTACCACGGGTTGCCGGACCGATCCGGACATTCAACCGACCCGAGGCTCGATGTCTCTTTCGTCGGGTGCGATCGAGGTCTTGCGCGGCGGTCGCGTCGAGGCTCGGCACACCGTTCATGTGGTGGTCTCGGACGCCGAAGGGCGGACCGTCGCGTCCATGGGCGACTCGGAACTCGACACCTTCTACCGCTCGGCTGCCAAGCCTTTCCAGGCGCTCCCGCTCGTGGAAGACGGCGTCGTCGAGCGTTTCAAGCTGACGGAGCGGGAACTGGCTTTGTGCTGTGCGTCCCACGAGGGTGAGTCGGAACACGTGGAGGGGGTACGTTCGATCCTGGACAAGGTGGGACTCGACGAGTCCGCGCTCCGGTGCGGTCCGCATCTACCGTTCTCGGATGCCGCCACGCGGCGGATCCTGTCGGAGCAAGGCACCGCGCTCCGGGTCCACAACAACTGTTCGGGGAAGCACGCCGGCATGCTGGCTCTCGCGGTGGCCCACGGGTGGGATCCGGAGGGGTACCATCTCGCGGGCCACCCGGTGCAGGGGCGGATGATGGCCGAGATCGAGCGGTGGACCGGTGTCCCGGCTAGCGACATCGGCACGGGGGTGGACGGGTGTGGCGTCCTGTGCTTTTCGGTGCCGCTGCAGCGGATGGCATGCTCGTTCGCACGCTTTGGCGCGGCGGCGGATCGGGGTGAGCCGGCCGCCCGTGTGGTGCGTGCGATGACGGCCCACCCGTTCATGGTGGGTGGCACGGGGCGCACGTGCACGGACGTGATGAAGCGCACGGCCGGACGCGTGTTCGTGAAGGTCGGGGCCGAGGGGGTGTACGGGGGCGGGGTGCCCCGCAGGAGGCTGGGCATCGCGATCAAGGTTGCCGACGGGTCACGCAGGGCGGCGGAGGTCGCGCTGGTGCAGACCCTCCATCTGTTGGGTGCGTTGGACCAGGATGACCTGGCCGCTCTGGCGCGCTGGGCCCGCCCGGAGGTCAGGAACACGCTGGGTGAACCGGTCGGGGAGATTCGTCCGGCGTTTGAACTGGTGTGGGCATGAGCGCTCCGGGCGGAGCCGGAACATCCGGCTATGAAGAGGACGGTACCGAAGTCGAGGCCGAGGCCGAGGTCGGTGCCCTGCTTGCGCTGAGTGCGGCCTTGGCATCCCGAGACGAGGCGAACGTACGGGAAGCGCTCGGGATGGCGCTCGGGGCGGCGGATCCGATCGCGGTGGAGGAGACCCTCCTGCAGAGCCATCTCTTCCTCGGATATCCGGCTGCCCTGAACGGATTCGCCCTCTGGCGTGAGCTGTCGGGCAGGATGGCGGGTCCCCCGACTCCGGACCGGGAAGCATGGGGGGTGCGGGGTGTCGAGGTCTGTCGGAGGGTGTACGGCGGCCAGTACGAGGGACTGCGGGCGAACATTCGCCGCCTGCATCCGGACATGGAGCGGTGGATGGTGGAGGAGGGATACGGGAAGGTGCTGGGGCGTCCAGGCCTCGCGCTGGCCGTCCGGGAGTTGTGCATCGTAGCGATCCTGGCGGTACAGGACGTGCCCAGACAGCTCTATTCGCATCTGCGGGGTGCACGGTGCGTTGGAGCGTCCGAACAAGCGGTCGAACGGGCGCTGGAGGCGGCCGCGCGGGTGAGTACGGCCGCCGCGCGTGCGCGGGCCGGCGAGACATGGAACGCGGTGCGCGGACGCGCCGAGGGGAAACAGGGGTGAATATGTTCGTCGATCGTGCGGTCATCGAAGTGCGGGGCGGCGTGGGCGGGTCCGGCGCGGAAGCCATGCGTCGGGAGACGTTCGTGCCCCGTGGAGGGCCGTCCGGAGGCGACGGCGGTAAGGGTGGGGACGTGGTGCTCGAGGTCGATGAGCAGCTCTCGACGCTGCTCGACTTCAGCTATCAGAAGCACCACTTCGCGCCGCGTGGTCAACACGGAGGGGGAAACGATCGCACGGGTCGCTCGGGGGAGGACCTGATGCTCAAGGTCCCGCCGGGAACGATCGTGGTCAACGCGGACACGAAGGCGTTCATTGGCGAACTCCTGGCTCCGGGAGATCGACTGGTGGTCGCTCACGGTGGACGCGGGGGGAAGGGCAACGCCCACTTCGCGACGTCCACGAACCAGGCGCCGAGGCATTGGCAGGTGGGTGAGGAGGGCGAAGAACTCCGGGTCCAACTCGAGCTCAAGCTGATCGCCGACGTGGGGCTCGTGGGCGAACCGAATGCCGGCAAGTCGACCATGCTCGCGACGGTCACGTCCGCGCGCCCCAAGGTTGCCGACTACCCGTTCACAACCCTCCAGCCCAACCTGGGTGTCGTGAAGCTCACCGACTTCCGCACCTTCGTCCTCGCGGACATTCCAGGCATCGTGGAAGGGGCGCACGAGGGGAAGGGGCTCGGCCACCAGTTCCTGCGCCACATCGAACGGACACGCACCCTCGCGCTGCTGGTATCCGTCGACGTGGCGGACGTGCAGGTGGAGTACGAGTCGCTTCGCGCCGAACTCGGCGCGTACTCGGCGACCCTCGCGCGCACGCCGCACTGCGTCGTCCTGACCAAGACGGACCTTCTCGGACCCGACGATGCGGTCCCGGAAGTCGACGCTCCTGACGCGTTCGGCGTCTTCCCGATCTCCTCGGTGGCGCGGCTCGGCCTTCCCGCGCTCCTCGAGGCACTGTGGGAGAAGAGCCGGGCGGTGGCTCGTGCCGAAAAAGGCGACGACGAAGCGGAGTGGTGGACTCCGTGACCGGAGCGACACGGCTTCGGCGCCGCGAGCTCGAATCCCTGCTGGTGCTGGACGCGCTGCCCGGCGTTGGACCGGCTACCGTGCGCGCTCTCGTCGAGGCGGCCGGGTCTGCCGAGCGCGCCCTGGCCTCCCCGAAGATCCTGAGAGCGCTGGCCGGGGCGGCGGCGGCCGGGGCGTCCCGGGACGCCACTATCCTCGCGACGGTCCGCGGCGGATTGGCCGAGGCGGATCGGCTGGGCATGGCCACCCTCATCCTCGGTGAACCCGCCTATCCGGCAAGACTGCTCCACCTGGCGGACCCCCCACCCGTCCTCTTCCTGCGGGGCCGTGCCGAGCTCCTCGCCGAGCCTGGCGTCGCCATCGTCGGGTCACGGCGCTCGACGGCGCGGGCACGTGATGCGGCGCGGCGGATCGCCGCCGCGGTCGCGCGCGTGGGCGTGCCCGTGGTCAGTGGGATGGCGCTCGGCGTGGATGGGGCGGCGCACATGGGTGCGCTGGACGTCAACGGGCCCACCCTCGCAGTCCTGGGGACCGGCGCGGACCGGGTGTACCCACCGAGTCATCGAGCACTCTTCCGACGCCTGGTCGAAGACGGACTGGTGGTCAGTGAGTTCCGACCCGGTACCCCCGCCTTGCCCCACCACTTCCCGCGCCGGAACCGCATTCTCGCCGCGCTGGCGAATATTGTCGTCGTCGTCGAAGCTGCCGCGCGGAGTGGGGCGCTCATCACCGTGGAGCACGCACTCGACCTGGGGATCGAGGTCTGGGCCGTGCCCGGACCGTTCGACGAGCCCTTCTGCGCGGGGAGCAACGCGCTCCTGGGCGACGGAGCCCGGCCGCTCGTGACCGTGAACGGATTCGTTCGAATGGCGCTCGGCGTCGAACCGGGGCAACCGGAGATCCCCACGACGCTTACCGGGGAGGAGGTCCGCCTGCTGGAGATTCTCGCCCGCGAGGCCCGCACGGCGGACGAGATCGCGCGGAGCCTCGACATGAAGGCCGGACAGGTTCTCGCGCTCCTGTCGTCGATGGAGTTGCGCGGCCACGTGGGTCGCACCGCCGGCATGAGGTTTCGCCGTGCCGGCTGAGGAGCGGGCCGCCGGCATGAGGTTTCGCCGTGCCGGCTGAGGAGCGGGCCTCCGGCACGATGGTGCGCTACGTGTACGTGCATGCCCCCTTCTGTGTGCGTCGCTGCACCTATTGCGACTTCGCGGTCCAGGTGCGGCGCTCCGGTGACGTGGAGGGTTGGCTGTCGGCGCTGCGCGGTGAAGTGCGGGTTGTCCACGCCGAGGGCCTTTTCGACCTGGCCGAACGCCTCGACACCCTGTACGTGGGCGGCGGTACGCCCTCGCTCCTGGGCCCCGCCGCGATGCAGGGTCTCAGCGACGTCCTGGGACCGGAACGGCTTCGCGGCTCCGACCTCGAATGGACCGCGGAGGCGAACCCCGAAAGCCTCACGGCCGAGGTCGCTCGGGCCTGGCGGGCAGCCGGCGTGAACCGGCTGAGCCTGGGTGTGCAGACATTCCACGACGGGACGCTCCGCTGGATGGGGCGTATGCACGGCTCCGGGGGGGGCGAGACGGCAGTGCGGACCGCCCGGGCCGCAGGGATCGAGAACCTGTCGGTGGACCTCATCTTCGGACTTCCGGCCCACCTCGATCGCTCGTGGCGGGGGGACCTCGAGCGCACGCTGGCGCTCGACGTTCCGCACGTGAGCCTGTATGGCCTCACGGTCGAGCCCGCGACGCCGCTGGCGCGCGCCGTCCGTGAAGGCAGAGAGCCTCCGGTGGACGAGGAGCGGTACCGGGATGAGTTTCTCCT
>JBBSOM010000162.1:0-6358 GCA_038259715.1 Longimicrobiales bacterium | reverse complement strand
GGCGAACCGTCGCCTCTACCGGGCCATGGTGCGCCTGTACGAGCGGGGCGACGTCATCGACGTCATCACGGTATCCGAGGAGCTCAAGAACACCGGGGAGATGGAAGCGTCCGGTGGCTTCGACTATCTCGCGGCACTCGTCGACGCGGTGCCCACGGCGGCCAACCTCGAGTACCACGCCAGAATCGTTCGCGACAAGGCGTTGCTGCGCCGACTCGTGGAGCAAGCGTCGTCGATCATCCGTGACGTGTACGATCAGGGTGAACGGAGCGTGGACGAACTTCTGGATGCGGCCGAGGCGCGCATCTTCCGGGTCGCCGAGAGCCACAAGCGCGAGGGCTTTGTCTGGATCAAGGAGATCCTCTGGTCCGCCTTCGAGCACATCGATAAGCTTCAGGAATCCAAGGGCGGGATCACGGGTGTGCCCACGGGCTTTCCGGACCTGGATCGCATGACGACCGGCTTCCAGAAGGGCGATCTCGTGATCGTGGCGGCGCGTCCTTCGATGGGGAAGACGGCGTGGGTCATGAACGTGGCGGCCAACGCCTCGATCGGAAACAACATCGCGTCGGCGATCTTCTCCCTGGAGATGTCCTCGGGTCAGCTCGTGCAGAGGCTGCTCTGCGCGGAGGGCCGCATCGACGCGCAGAGATTGCGCAGGGGGATGCTCAACCAGGAGGAGCATCAGAGGCTGGCCGCGGCAGCCGGACACCTGAATACCGCGCCGATCTGGATCGACGACTCGCCGGGGAGCAACGTCCTCGAGATCCGCGCCAAGGCTCGTCGGCTCCAATCGGAACTGCGCTCCGACGGCAAGGAACTCGGGCTCGTCATCATCGACTACCTCCAACTCATGTCCGGCTCGTCGCGCACCGAGAGCCGTGTGCAGGAGGTCAGCGAGATGTCCCGCGGGCTGAAGGCGCTCGCCCGTGAGCTCAACGTGCCGGTCATCTCCCTGTCCCAGCTCAGCCGTGGACCCGAGCAACGGACGGACAAGCGCCCCATGCTCTCGGACCTGCGTGATTCGGGTTCGATCGAACAGGATGCCGATCTGGTCATGTTCCTGTACCGCCCCGAGTACTACGCTCCGGCCGAGAAGCGCGAGGACCTCGAGGGAAAGGCCGAGCTGATCGTGAGCAAGCAGCGGAACGGACCGACCGGGGTGGTCGATCTCTATTTCCAGAAGGCGTACACGCGCTTCGATTCGGTCACCCACGCGCCGCCGCAGGGCGACGGGCGGCGGCATACGGGGCCGACCTTCGTGCCGTGAATGACGGGAGCGTTCCATCGCCGACGGGCACCAGGGTCGGCGTCGCGGTTCCGGCGGCGGGCTCGGGGCGTCGGATGGGGGGCGTGCGCAAACCCTTCCTCGAACTCGCGGGCGAGCCCGTGCTTGCGCACGCGCTTCGTCCCTTCCTCGCGGATGCTCGCGTCGTCGCGGTTGTCGTCGCGCTGGGGCCGGATGACGCGGACGCGCCGCCCACGTGGCTGACCCGACTGGCTCCGCGCGTCCGTGTGGTGGTGGGCGGAGCGACCCGAGCCGAGTCGGTGCGCAATGCGCTGGCCGTCCTCCCTGTCGACCTCGAAGTCGTCGCGGTCCACGACGCGGCGCGGCCGCTCGTGACGGCTGACGTGGTGTCCCGGTGCATCGACCTGGCGGCCACTGGGGAAGGAGCCGTCGCGGGATGTCCCGCTACCGACACCCTGAAGAACGTCGATGGGTCGGGGCGCATCACGGGAACGCCCGACCGCGCGCGTCTCTGGCACGCGCACACCCCCCAGGTCTTCCCGGCGGACACGCTCCGGCGCGCCTACGCGGTCGATACGCTGACGCTGGCCATCGCGACGGACGACGCTGCGCTCGCCGAGCGCGTGGGCGCGGTCGTGCGCATGGTCGACGAAGGGCCCAGCAACATGAAGGTCACCCGGCCGGAGGATGTCCCGGTCGCTGAAGCCATACTCCGCGGCCGACGTGGGGCGGCGCTCGGGGTGGACGCTCGGTCCGATGCCCGGGCCGATGCCGGGACCGATGGTTGACGGGGCGCACTTGATGGCGGCTCGCATGCTGGACATCCGGGGCCTGGGCCCGCAGGACGTCGATCTCGACGCGGTCGCCGCCCACGTCCGCGCCGGGGGCCTCCTCGCCTATCCGACCGAGACCGTATACGGCTTCGGGTCCACGGCCGATGAGGCGTCGGTCGAACGCGTCCGGGCTTTGAAGCGCAGGGACGCGCACAGGCCACTCCTCCTGTTGGTGCGTGACGCCGCCGACGTGGACGGGCTCGTGTGGACGGATGCCGCCCGCGCGTTGGCCGACGTCTTCTGGCCCGGTGCTTTGACGCTGGTCCTGTCCGACCCCCGGGGTGCTTTTCCCGCCGGGGTGAGGAACGCCCAGGGGGGCGTCGCCGTCCGTGTCAGTCCGCACCCGCTGCTGGGCCCCTTGCTC
The DNA here is from genome assembly GCA_038259715.1 of Longimicrobiales bacterium. GTDB lineage: Bacteria > Gemmatimonadota > Gemmatimonadetes > Longimicrobiales > Gaopeijiaceae > SZUA-318. The sequence continues at coordinate 3,912 of JBBSOM010000162.1, read as the reverse complement.
GACCACGTGGGCGGGCCGCTGACGTCGACGAGCGCGAACGCCCCCGGCATGGAGCCCGCCCGTTCGGGCGAGGACGCCATGCGCGCGGCGGAGGCGTTGGGCGCGGGACCCGACATGCTCGTCCTCGGCGCGGGTACCCTGCCTCCGTCGAGCCCGTCGACCATCGTCGATTGCACGGGGCGTGTGCCGTTCGTGCTTCGGTCGGGCTCCGTCCCCCTGACCCGGCTCCGATGCGCGCTTCCGGAGATCCATGGCCGCTGAAAACGCCGCAGGCGAACCGTTTGGCGTCCTCTTCGTATGTACCGGCAACACGTGCCGAAGCCCGCTCGCCGAGGCGATCATGCGCCGCGCGCTGGAGGAGCGGGGTTGGTCCCACGTGCGGGTCGCGTCCGCCGGCGTGGGGGCGGGGCGTGGGGACCCGGCGTCCGGTGGGGCGCTCCGCGTAGCCGAACGCCACGGACTGGACCTGTCCGGACACGGATCCACACCCCTCACGCGAGAGGTGCTCGCTACGAGCGACCTCGTCCTTGTGATGTCGCCGGCGCACCTCCTTCGGGTCTCCGAACTGGGTGCCGAAGGCCGTGCGGCCCTCCTTACCGGGTTTGCCGCGGGGGACGACCTGGACGGGGTCCCGGATTCCGTGTACGACCCGTTCGGCGGCGCGGACGAGGAGTACGAGACCACCTATCGACTGCTCGACATGCTGGTCGAGCGAACACTCCGAAGACTCGAACCCATTGTGGCTCCATGACGATCACGTCCTCTACACGGGCGCTCACGCTGCTGGGAGACCCGGTCGCTCATTCCCTTTCTCCCATCATCCAGAACGCAGCGTTCCGGGAGGCGGGTGTCGACGGCGTCTACCTCGCGGTCCGCTGTGCGCCGGAGGACCTCTTCGGCTTCATGAAGGGGCTGGCCCGGGCGGGTGGAGGCGGCAACATCACGCTCCCCCACAAGGAGAAGGCGGCGTCCGTCATCGACGTTCCTGCCGATGCGGTCCGGCGCACGGGTGCCTGCAACACGTTCTGGGGCGGGCCGGACGGACGCCTGCATGGTGACAACACGGACGTCGATGCCCTCCGCCGGGCCGTGCGCGGCTTCGTGGGTAGCCCCAAGGGTATGCGGGTGCTCCTCCTGGGTGCCGGCGGTGCGGCACGCGCCGCGCTCATGGGGCTGCTGGAGGAAGACGTGGATGAGGTGGTGATCCACAACCGGAGCGCCGAGCGTGCCCGGGCCGTGGCTCGGCGTATTGGGGGGGCGAAGGCCCGGGTCGCCTGGGTCATGGAGGAGTTGCGCGGTCGGGACTTCGATCTGGTGATCAATGCGACCCGGGTCGGCATGGAGCCCGGGGACGCATCGCCCTTCGACTTCGACCTGCTCTCACGTGCCGGCGCGGCCATGGATCTGGTCTACGGGACGGAAGCTACGCCCTTCGTGAGGGCAGCGGAGGCATTCGGGGTGCGTGCCACCGACGGTTCGGAGATGCTCGTCCACCAGGGTGCGGCCTCATTCGAGCGCTGGTGGGGGATGCCGGCGCCCCTGGACACCATGCGTCACGCGCTGATGGAGGAGAGTGGGAAATGAAGCGCGCCGCCGCAGCCGCTACGGTCGCTCCGGTCCGCTGGCGCGCTCGGGTGGTGGCGCGGGTGGCCACGGCGTCCGTCGGGCTGCTCGACTTCCTCCTGCCGGCTGGGTGTCTCGCGTGCGGGACATGGCTGCCCGGTGGAACGGCGCGCTCTCTCCTGTGCGACCGGTGCAGGTCGCGTCTGCCGCGGGCCGCGTGGCCCCGGTGTGCGCGGTGCCACTTCCCGCTCGGTACGGGGCGCGAGCCGGCGGACGGGTGCCGGGAATGTGCCGCCTGGCCGCGCGTACTGACCCGGGCACGGTATGCCACGGTGCTGGCGCCGCCCGCCGATACGCTCGTTCACGCGCTGAAGTACGAAGGCTGGGCCGAACTCGCGCCCGAGATGGGCAGGAGCATGGCCCGGGCCGCACGCGGCCCAGGAGGCGGCGAGCCCTCGGTCGTCGTTCCCGTTCCGACCACTGCGAAGCGGGCTCGGGCGAGGGGCTACAACCAGGCGGAACTTCTCGCCCGCGCGGTCGCCGAGTGCCTGGACCTGCCCATGCTCGACGGGCTGGTCCGGACGCGCTCGGGCCCTACCCAGGTCGCCTTGCCCCCCTCCCGGCGTCGGGCTAACGTCAAACGTGCCTTCGCCGTGCGGAGGGACGCCACTTCCAGATTGCGAGACCGGCACGTTCTGCTCGTCGACGACGTGCTCACCACCGGGTCGACTGCCGGTGCCGCGGCGGAGGCGTTGGCGGAGGCCGGGGTATGCGAAGCGACGTTTGTAGCGTTCGCGCGCGCGTTGCCCTTCCGTCGAAGCAATGCTCGCTGAAGTCACACATTCCGACCCGCACCTCAGAGACCCCCAGGAGACCTGAACGATGGCCATCCGTGTCGCGATCAACGGGTTCGGGCGCATCGGCCGCAACGTGCTTCGCGCCGCGAAGCAGGCAGGCCGCACCGATCTCGATTTCGTCGCCGTCAACGATCTGACGGACAGCAAGACGCTCGCGCACCTCCTCAAGTACGACTCCGTGCACGGGCGTTATCCCGGTACGGTCGAGGTCGCGCCCGAGGGTCTGATCGTGGACGGCGATTCACTTCGCGTTTTCGCCGAGCGTGATCCTTCCCGCCTCCCTTGGGCCGATCTCGGCGTGGACATCGTGGTCGAGTCGACGGGGATCTTCACCGCCCGCGACAAGGCGGCGATGCATCTTGACGCGGGCGCGAAGAAGGTCATCATCTCGGCGCCTGGCAAGCAGGAGGATATTACGATCGTGCTCGGTGTGAACCACGAATCGTACGATCCGGCGGAACACCATGTGATCTCCAATGCGAGTTGCACGACCAACTGCCTCGCGCCGGTGGCCAAGGTCGTCATGGACAACTTCGGCTTCCGCCACGGCTTCATGACGACCGTTCATGCCTACACCAACGACCAGAACATCCTCGACCTGCCGCACAAGGACCTGCGGCGCGCCCGTGCAGCGGCAATGTCGATGATCCCGACCACGACCGGCGCGGCCAAGGCCACCGCGCTCGTCATCCCCGAGTTGAAGGGCAAGATCGACGGCATGGCCATCCGCGTGCCGACGCCCGACGTCTCGCTCGTGGACCTGGTGGTCGAGGTCGAAAAGGACACGAGCGTCGACGAGGTCAACGAAGCGTTTCGCGCCGCCGCCGCCGGGGCGATGAAAGGAATCCTCGGGACGAGCGACGAGCCCCTCGTGTCGATCGACTACACGGGTAACCCGCTCAGCAGCATCGTCGACTTGAAGTCCACGGACGTGCTGGACGGGCGTATGGTGAAGGTGATCTCCTGGTACGACAACGAGTGGGGCTACTCCGAGCGCGTAGTCGATCTGGTCGGCTACGTGGGCGAGCGGCTTCCGGCGACCGTGGGAAGCTGATCACCGAACGCAATGCGGCCCTCGCGTGTAACCCGGAACGACGAGGCGTCGTATATCAGGGCGATGCGAAAACGACATCCGACGCCCGACTCGGGCACGCGTTTCGTCCCGGGACGATCGGCATCCGGCCTGCCTCAGGACTTCGAGGTCTGGTTTCAGGAACACCGGAACGCGGTCTACCGGTATATCCGCTTCCGAGTAGCGACCCGCGAAGTGGCGGAAGACGTCACCTCCGAGGTCTTCTTGAAGGCGCTTCGGTCTCTCCATCGGTACGACGCGAGCAGGGCCTCACCGCGGACCTGGCTCCTGCGGATCGCGCGCAACGCGGTCACGGACCACCTGCGCGCTTTGAAGCGACAAGGGTCGCTTCATGTCTCGCTGGATCGGGTCCCCGACCTGGTGGCCGACGTGCCTTCCCAGGAGGAGCGCCTGATCCGG
>JBBSOM010000161.1:0-6405 GCA_038259715.1 Longimicrobiales bacterium | reverse complement strand
GATCGGGATCGTGTAGGTCAGTGCGTCGAGACGGTCGAGGATGCCGCCGTGCCCCGGGAGCAGCTTTCCGGAATCCTTCATGCCGGCCTCACGCTTCAGGAGCGATTCGGCCAGGTCTCCGACAATGGCCCCGATACCCAGCAGGGCGCCCAGGCCCGCCACTTCACCCAATCCTTCGAGCGGAAATCCGGGAAGTGCATCGCGCACGACAACGTACCAGAGCACGGCCGCCAGAATCGATCCAGCCACTCCTGCCCACGCACCGACCCAACTCTTCCCCGGACTGACCGACGGAAAAAGCTTGGCGCGCCCGAACGCGCTACCCAGGAAATACGCAGCCGCGTCCCCGAGCCAGGTCGTGGCCAACGGTAGGACCACGGCCATCCCGCCGACCCATGCGGAAGGCGTCGAGCCACCCCACTCCATGCGCGCGGGAAGCGCGCTCAGAAGCATCGCGGCGGCGAACGGTAACCCCGCGTACCCGGCACCGAACACCGTCACCGAAACCGCGACAAGGGGGTGTCCCTTCGGCCCCCGCCACCAGAGCGCCCCCGTCAGCGTGAGGAAACCGAGACCCGTCAACAACCCGAGCAGCACCGGAGCCGCGGCCGGGTAGTCGGGATGGAGCACAGGCACCAGGACGAGGAGGCCCGCCACCGGCATGCCGAGCCAGCTCAGCGGCCGCACGCCTCGGACCTCCGCGAACCGATACACCTCGCCGGCGCCGAGGACGGAGAATATCGCCAGGGGTACCGCCAGCACCCACCCGCCGACGTACAGCAGCCCAAGGACCGCCGGGATCCCGACCACGGCGACGAGAAAGCGGGGAAGAAGATCCTTCATTGCGCCGATACCCGGCCAAAACGCCGTTCACGGCCCTGATAGTCGGCCACCGCCTCGAAGAGGGCCTCGCGATCGAAGTCCGGCCAGAGCAGCGCGGAAATGTGCATTTCCGTATAGGCGAGCTGCCAGAGCATGAAGTTGCTCACGCGGTACTCACCGGACGTGCGGATGAGCAGGTCGGGGTCCGGAATGTCGGCGGTGAAGAGCGTCCCCCTGAATGCCTCGTCGTCGATGTCGTCCGGCGTCAACTGCCCGGACGCGACCCGGCGCGCCAATTCGTGGACCGAGCGGAGGATCTCTTCCCTCCCTCCGTACGAGATCATCAGGTTGAGACGCAGTTCCGTTCCGCCCCGGGTCCCCTCGACGATGAGATCCACCGCCCTTCGCGTCGCGGAGTCCACGCGCTCGATCTCACCGAGGACGCGCACTTCGACTCCCCTGCGTCGAAGCGCGTGACGCTCCTTGCGCGCGTAGACCTGAAGCAGGGCCATGAGCGCGGAAACCTCGTGCGCGGGGCGCTGCCAGTTCTCGGTGGAGAAGGCAAAAAGGGTCAGGATTCCGATGCCAGCCTCGACGGCGCCCTCGACGACCTCCCGCACGGCCTTGACGCCCTCACGGTGGCCGAGATGGCGTGGCAATCCGCGCCGCCCGGCCCAGCGGCCGTTTCCGTCCATGATGATGGCGACGTGGCGTGGCATGTCACCGTTCAGGCGGATCTGTTCCAGCAGGGCGGAGGGCATCGGCGATTCCCTCCTCAGAGCGAGAGGACTTCTTCTTCCTTGTGCGCGAGGAGGCCATCGATCTTGTCGATGTACTCCTGCGTGACCTTCTCGAGATCCTCCTCACGACGATGCCCCTCGTCCTCGCCGACCTCGTGGTCCTTGACCTTCTTGCGCATCTCGTCGCGGACGATGCGCCGGGCGTGACGGATCGACACCCGGCCCTCTTCGGCCATCTTGTGAAGCAGTTTCACGTACTCCTTCCGGCGCTCTTCGTTGAGCGCTGGAATGGGAACGCGAATCACATTTCCGTCATTGGCTGGGTTGAGGCCGAGGTCAGCCGTCTGAATGGCCTTGTCGATTGCGCCGACCAGGGACTTGTCGAAGGGCTGGACCACAAGGAGGCTCGGTTCGGGAGTGTGGACCGTGGCGACCTGGTTCAGCGGCATCTTGGATCCGTACGCATCGACACGCACCGTGTCGAGCAGGGCCGGCGTCGCCTTCCCCGTGCGGACCGAGGTGAACTCCCGACGCATCGCGTCCAGCGCTTCTTCCATGCGCCGCTTCGCATCTTCCACCGTGGCCATCAAGTCTCTCCGTGTGTTTCGGAACGTCTACGGGATGGGTCTGGCGCAAAGCCGGGGAAGTGCCGCGGCCGTTCCCGGATTCCTGCACCACACCAGTGTCCGATAACTACGATACAAGCGTTCCGACGCGCTCACCACGGATCGCCGCCGTCATCGCGCCTCGCTCCTCGAGGTTGAGGACGATGATGGGCAGGCAGTTCTCCTTGCACAGGGAGACCGCGGCCGCATCCATCACACCCAATTCGCGCGTCATGACTTCATGGAATGTGATCGACGGCAGGAACTCCGCCTTCGGGTTCTTCTTCGGATCGGCCGTGAACACACCCTGCACCTTGGTGGCCTTGATGACCACCTCGGCCTCCATCTCGATGGCCCGCAGCACCGCAGCGGTGTCGGTGGAGAAATAGGGGTTTCCGGTCCCTCCGGCGAAGATGACGACCCTGCCCTTGTCCATGTGCCGCAAGGCGCGCCGACGGATGTAGGGCTCAGCGATCTCCTCCATCCGGATTGCCGTGAGAACGCGCGTCTCGACGCCCTTGGTCTCGAGCAGGTCCTGGACCGCGAGGGCGTTGATGACCGTGGCGAGCATGCCCATGTAGTCCGCTTGCACGCGGTCCATGCCCTGCCGGGAGGCGATGGCTCCGCGAACGATGTTGCCGCCTCCGATCACCACACCGAGAGAAACGCCCATCTCGGTGATGGACCGGATCTCGTCCGTGATCCGGTCCACCACCGAGGGTTCGATTCCGAAACCCCGCTCCCCGGCAAGGGCCTCACCGGACAGCTTGAGCATGACCCTGCCGTACTGGGCCCCCTGGGCGTCTTCGGTCATGCGGGCAGTACCTTTCCTGAAAAGAAAGTCAGCGCTCTCCAACCTTCATCCGGGCAAACCGCGCGACCTCGATCTTCTCGCCGGTCTTCGCGGAAACGTCCGTGATGAGCTGCTCGATGGTCCGTTCCGGATCCTTGACGAAGGGTTGGGCCAGCAGCGTGCTCTCCTTGAAGAACTTCTGCATCTTCCCCTCGACGATCTTATCCGCGATCGCCTCCGGCTTGCCTTCATCCTTCACTTGCTGGACGAAGATGGCGCGCTCCCGGTCCGCGACGCCCGCCGGAATATCCGCGGGCGAGATCGCCAACGGCGCACTCGATGCGATGTGCAGCGCAAGGTCCCGGGCCAACTGCCGGAAGTCGTCCGTGTTGGCGACGAAGTCCGTTTCGCAGTTCAACTCCACGATCACGGCGGTCTTGCCGTCATGGTGCAGGTAGTTGCCGATGAAACCTTGGTCGGCGGACTTCTCGGCCCGTCTGGCCGCTTTGGCCGCGCCCTTGGAGCGCAGCAGGTCGATCGCCTTCTCCAGGTCGCCGTCCGTCTCCGTGAGCGCCTTCTTGCAATCCATCATCCCCGCACCGGTCATGTCGCGGAGCTTCTTCACGTCCTGGGCATGGATCGTCGTCGTCATGGTCGTTCCGTCTTCTCGAGAGCTCGGGTCCGGGGCGTCCCCGCCACCAGCCCATGAAAAGAGGCGGAGCGAACCGGACTACCTCGTTGCTACCGCCTCCACACCCCCCGCCTCACGGCGCGGGAAACATTCCGTCCTTCCGGCTGGAACCCAGCCGATTCCGGAAAGAGCGTCCTACTCGCTCTTTTCGGCGTCCTCGCCGCCGTCTGTCACCGCGACGGTCTCGGCCTTCTTCATGGCGCGCGGCTTCTTTTCCTTCGCGGCATCCCCGGCCGGTACTTCGGCAGCCCCTTCGGTCACAACACCAACGCTCGGAGCGGCCTCAGCGTCCACGCCCCCCTCGGCCCCATCCGCCGCACCCTCGGCTTCCTCGCCCTTGAGGTGCTGCGCGATCACCTCCGGACGCGGACGCCGCTTCCGGCGCGGACGTCGGCGCGCGGGCCGATCCTTCTCGGTCGTCTCACCGGTCTCGGTCGAGTATGTCGTCGCCTCACCCTCCTCCGGACGGCGCTCTTCCTCGGGAACCTCGCGTCGCGTGTCCTCGATGGTGGACGCGATCGCGGCGGTGATGAGTTGCACGGAGCGGATGGCGTCATCGTTGCCCGGGATCGGATAGTCGATCTTGTCCGGATCGGCGTTCGTGTCGGTGATCGCGATGACCGGCACGCCGAGCCGGGACGCCTCACGCACGGCAATGGTCTCGCGCTTCGCGTCGACGATGAACACCGCTCCGGGGAGCCGGCCCATGTCTTTCACGCCGGCAAGATATTTGTCGAGCTTCTGGCGCTCACGGTCGAGCATCAGGCGCTCTTTCTTCGTATAGAACTCGAACGCGTTCTCTTCCTGCCCCCGCTCCAGTTCCTTCAGCCGACGGATCTGCTTCCGGATGGTCTGGAAGTTGGTGAGCATCCCGCCGAGCCAGCGCTCGGTCACGTAGAAGCACCCGCAACGCTGGGCTTCTTGTTCGACGATCGAGCGGAGCTGCTTCTTCGTGCACACGAATAGCACGCGTTCGCCCCGGAGTACGACCTCCCTCACCGCCTGCTGCGCGGCGTGGAGCCGGTCGAGGGTCTTGCGAAGATCGATGATGTGGATGCCGTTGCGCTCGGCGAAGATGAACTTCTTCATCTTCGGGTTCCAACGGCGGGTCTGGTGTCCAAAATGGACACCGGCCTCCAACAACTGGCTCAGGCCGACTTCATCCTGCATGTCGAGTCCACTCACTATGTGTGGGGCCGATTACGCCCCGATCAGGATATGAAACGTTACCGGACGCCGCAGCCGCGTCAGCGGCCGTGGTCGTGGTCTAACGCTTCGAGAACTGGAACCGTTTGCGTGCCTTCGGGCGGCCGGGCTTCTTGCGCTCGACCTTGCGGGGGTCCCGTGTCATCAACCCACGCTCACGCAGGGCGGGTCGGACTTCCTCGTCGTGCTCGACGAGCGCACGAGCGAGGCCCATACGGACCGCGTCCGCCTGCCCCGTCAGGCCACCGCCGGCCACACGCACCACTACATCGAACTGCCCCTCGAGCCCTGCGACCCGGAACGGCTCATCGATGCGGATGCGGTGCGTCTCCCGCGGAAAGTATTCCGCGAGGGTACGCCCGTTGACCTTCCAATCGCCCTTGCCCGGGCGCAGGGTCACGCGCGCGGTCGACGTCTTGCGCCGACCGACGGTCTGAATCTGGTTCTGCATGGCCATCCTCAGAATTCCCTGGGCTGGGGCTGCTGGCTCTGGTGCGGATGCTCGTCACCGGGATAGACCCGGAGCTTCTTCCGGATCTGGCGGCCGAGGGCGTTCTTGGGGAGCATGCCCTTGACCGCCAACTCCAGGACCCGCTCGGGATGCGATTGGATCATCCGCCGGAACGGAATGAAGCGCTCCCCGCCCATGTACCCCGAGTGGCGGAAGTACGACTTCTGGTCCGCCTTGTTCCCGGTCAAGGCGACCTTGGCCGCGTTGATGACCACGACGTGGTCACCCGTGTCCAGGTGCGGCGTGAACATCGGCTTGTGCTTGCCCCGGAGCAGTCGGGCGATCTCGGTGGCGACGCGGCCCAAAGGCTTGTCGGCAACGTCGATCACCCACCATTTGCTTTCGATTTCGTCGGCTTTCGGAGTGTACGTTCTCATACCATCGGCGCCCAAGTGCGGCCCAGTGCGGCGGTTAAAATACAGAGCATTAAATGATATCCGAGGGTGGAGTAGGTGTCAACGGCCCAAAGCCTTGAGGGAAAGCGCTTTCCTGGGGCAGCCGTACGATTGCGACTCGGGTACGTTACGGGTGCCGGCCGCGTGGCACGAAATGGGCGGCTCTGGGGGAACGCCGGCCGCCTCACTTCCACTACGGGATGCTACAGAAAGGTCTCGAGGAACCTCGCCCGCGAGGCGTGGCGCAGCCGGGCGAGTGCCTTCTCCTTGACTTGCCGCACACGCTCGCGCGTGATCCCGAGCAGGGACCCGATCTCCTCGAGCGTCATCGGGTCCTGGTCGTCCAGTCCAAAGTAAAGGCGCAGGATCTTCGCCTCGCGCTCCTTCAGGGTCGAAAGCGTTTCCTCGATGGTGTTCTTGAGCGCCCGTTCAAACGCTTCGTCCTCCGGCCCCGGCGAGTACTGGTCCGGAAGGTAGTCCAGTAGCCGGTTGTCTTCCCCGGGGGTGAGCGGCGCGTCGAGGGAGAGGTGGGACTGACTGATGGCCAGCGTTCGCTCGACCTCCTCCTGCGAGATGTCGAGGCCCACGGCGATCTCGTCCGCGGTGGGTTCCCGGCCGAGTTCCTGGAGGAGAGCCGAACTG
>JBBSOM010000160.1:0-6408 GCA_038259715.1 Longimicrobiales bacterium | reverse complement strand
GCGATCGACCACCCGATCGTGGAAGGCGGCCATTCCCACGGAGTCCCCCTGACGCAGCAGTATGAGCGCCAGCGAGGCCGCCAGGTGCTTCGCGTACCAGAGTTTCGAGGGGAGGGCAGCGGGATCCGAGCTCCAACCCATCGACTCGCTGACGTCCACGAGGATGTGGGCGCGGAGGTTCGTCTCCTCTTCGAATTGCTTTACGTAGTAGCGGTCCGACCTCCCGTACATACGCCAGTCGATGTGTCGGAGATCGTCGCCCGATTGGTAGGCGCGCAGTTCGGCGAACTCGGCGGAGAAGCCCCGGTGCGGTGACCGGTGCAGGCCCATGAGGAAGCCCTCCACCACCTTGCGTGCGACGAACTCGACTCCCCCGAGCTGTGAGAGCGTCGCGGGATCGAGCAGGTCGGGCCGTCCTGCGCCCGGAGCGGTTCGGTGTTCGATGGCCATCAGAGGGGAGGGGTCCTCACCATGGTCGGTGTGCTGGGAAGCCCCCCAAGGTAAGGGGTCTGCCCTCCTGCGCTCAACATCCCCTGGATGTGTCCTCCTGGGTCGACGGGTGTGTCACCTCGGGGGGACGCATGGCCCGGGCGACAGGACGTGGCCCCGCCGATCGGGTGCTGGCACGCCTCCTGCGCTTCTTCAACGGGAACAAAGGCCGCAGTGTGGAGAGATGATGCGCAACCGAAGCTGGGTCGGAGTCCTGCTCCTTCTGATCGTGGGAGCGCCGGGACTCTCGGCGCAGGACAATAGCGACACCGATGGGTTCCAGACACGCGTCTGGCTCGATCGGGGCAACGACCCGATGTTGCAGCGGGGCGATCGCGTGCGTATCTACTACCGCACGTCGTCGGACGCCTACGTCGCGATCTTCCACATCGACACCGACGGAAACGTCCGGCTGCTGAGCCCGCGCACGCCCGATGACGACCACTTCGTGCGCGGCGGCCGCGACTACCGGCTCCTCTTTCCGCAGACACCGGACTGGTTCGTCGACGAGGCGCCGGGCAAGGGCTACTTCTTCGCGGTGGCGTCGCCCGAGCCGTTCGACTTCGCGGCCTTCGAGTATCGCCCCTACGAGCGCGGCTGGGATCTGAGCCAGGTAGGGCGCACGGTGTACCAGGACCCGTACGTCGCGATGGACGAGTATGTGGCTCGCCTGGTGCCGGATTGGCAGACGGTGCCGTATGCCCTCGACTTCCTGTCCTACGACGTGGGAGAGGCCCACGACTACCCGCGCTTCCTCTGCTACGAATGCCACCAGTATCAAGCTTACTCGGCGTGGAACCCGTACGCGTATGCGTGCGACAGTTTCAGGGTGGTGATCTGGGACGATCCCTACTTCTATCCGGTGTACCGGTATCGGGGCACGAAGGTCGTCTTCGCCCAGCCCCAGCCCGGTCTGGCCCGCTTCGAGTTCAAGGAGCGCGCGGCCGGCGAGAGTTGGAAGCCCCTGACGCGGACGCGCCAACCTCCGATGCGCAGGTCCGTGGAGTATGCCGAGCCGGCCGTGGCCGCGCCGGAGATGCCGGAGTTCGTTCCTCCGCGCCGCAAGGCTGTGCCCCGAGAGCCGCAGAACAACGGGGCGGACGTACGTGGGGTCCAACCCCGTGGTGGCCGCGGGGTCGCGCCTGATCCGGCCGCTTCCCCGGGTTCGACGCCTCGGCGTGGGCTCGAGCCGCCGGTTCCGACGCGACCGGGGGATCGGCCCACGAGCACGCTCCCGGGACGGACGATCGTCGCACCTCCATCCGGCGCGGCTCGGCCGTCGCGCCCTGATGCCCCCAGGACCGCACAGCCGTCCTCGGGGACCGCTCGGCCGTCGCGACCGGGTGATCCCGCGGCGGCACTGCCGCGTTCCGGTGCGACGCCTCCGCGTTCCGGCGAGCGGCCCGTGTTGCAAAGGCGACCTTCCACTCCGCCACGGTCCGGTGGCCGGCCAGCGGCCGTGAAGCCGCCGGCGACTGCGAAGCCGAGGCCACCCAAGCGACCAGGAGGTGTTGGAAGCCAGTCCGCTCGTCCCTCGGGGGGCCGGCCTACGACGGGGGGGGCTCCGCGCGCGCGGGTAGGTAGCCCGGCGTCTGGAGGGCGTCCCCCGGCGCGCCCGGCAGCGAAGCCCCGGAAGCCCGGGGGAAAGCCGGGTGGGTCGTCTCCTCCTCCGCCTCCGCGCGTGCGGCGCCCCGGTGGGGGCGGCGCGCATCGGACCCCACCGCGCGGGTCGGGCGGCGGCGGCGGTTAGCCGGGATCCACGGAGCACAAGGACTTCGACCGTTCCGGCGGGAACGTTAGCTTTGTCCGTCCGATTCCCACGCGCGGGAAGCTCGCAGCGGTGGGACCGATCCCCACACAGAACGGCCCCAAACGCCACGTGCGCCTCGACCACATCCGTAATTTCTGCATCGTCGCCCATATCGACCACGGCAAGTCGACGCTCGCGGACCGCCTCCTCGAGCAGACGGCCACGCTCGGCAAACGGCAGATGCGCGAGCAGGTCCTGGACGACAACGATCTCGAGCGCGAGCGGGGGATCACGATCAAGCTCCACGCCGTACGCATGCGCTATGCGTCCGCCGGAGAGGAGTACGAGTTCAATCTGATCGACACGCCGGGACATGTGGACTTCACGTACGAGGTGTCCCGCTCGCTCGCGGCGTGTGAGGGTGCGCTCCTGGTGGTCGACGCCACACAGGGCGTTCAGGCGCAGACGCTTTCGAACCTCTTCCTGGCGTTGGACGCGGGGCTCGAGATCATCCCGGTGCTGAACAAGATCGACCTGCCGGGCGCGGAGCCGGAGCGACGCCGAGAGGAGCTGGCCGACCTCCTGGGCGTCGACCCCGATTCGGTGTTGGCGGCGAGCGCGAAGGAAGGGACCGGGATCGACGAGATCCTCGAAGCGATTGTCGAGCGCGTGCCCGCGCCGGAAGGAGATCCGTCCGCTCCACTGCGCGCGCTGATCTTCGACTCCTACTATGACAAGTATCTGGGCGCCGTGCCCTCGGTGCGGGTCGTCGACGGTGTGGTCAAGCCGGGGATGAGCATCACGTTCGGAAGCGTCGAACGGAAGTACGAGGTCACGGAGGTCGGCTACCTGCGCCTGGGTCGCCAACCCCAGCCGGAGCTCTCGCCCGGCCAGGTGGGCTACGTGGTGGCCGCGATCAAGGGTGTCTCGGACACGCGCGTCGGAGACACGGTCCTGGATGCCGATCGGAGCGCCACGGACCTGTTGCCGGGCTACAAGGAAGCCCGCCCGATGGTCTTCGCAGGTCTATACCCGACGTCGTCCGACGACTACGAGGGCCTGCGGGATGCGCTGGAGAAGCTCAAGCTGAACGACGCGAGCCTGCACTACGAGCCCGAGACGTCCGTCGCGCTCGGGTTCGGCTTCCGGTGTGGATTCCTGGGCCTGCTTCACATGGAGATCATCCAGGAGCGGCTCGACCGTGAGTTCGGCGTGGATCTGATCGCGACCGTGCCCAACGTGGAATACCATGTGAGCCTCACCAACGGGGACGCCCTGCACGTCGAGAGCCCGACGGCCCTTCCCGACGCCGGCCGGATTGCGGCGATCGCGGAGCCGATCGTGAAGGCTCATATCGTCTGTCCGGCCGAATATATCGGCAACGTGCAGAAGCTCTGTCACGAGCGGCGTGGCGTATTCAAGGGGATGAGCTACCTCGATCCGCAGCGGGTGGAGATCAACTTCGAGCTTCCGCTTTCCGAGATCGTGCTCGACTTCTACGACCGACTCAAGAGCGGTACCCGCGGGTACGCCGCGCTCGACTACGACTTCCTCGAGTACCGGCCCGACGATCTCGTGAAGCTGGATATCCTGGTTAACGGCGATCCGGTCGACGCGTTCAGCATGATCCTCCACGAGACGAAGGCTGAGGAGTACGGTCGAGACCTCGTGCGAAAACTCAAGGACCTGATCCCTCGCCAGCAGTATGACGTCGCGTTGCAGGCCGCCATCGGCAACAACGTGATCGCGCGCACCAACGTGAAGGCGCTCCGCAAGAACGTGACGGCGAAGTGCTACGGCGGAGACATCACCCGCAAGCGGAAGCTCCTCGAAAAGCAGAAGGAGGGGAAGAAGCGCATGAAGCAGGTGGGCTCCGTGGAGATCCCCCAGGAGGCTTTTCTCGCGGTTCTGAACCTGAGCGGGGAATGACGGGTTCCGGCGGCGCGCCGGGAGGTCGGTTCCGCATGCAGGGGACAGGCGGTGGCGCGCACGTCATACGCGCACCGAATCACCTCGGCGACGTGATCATGGCGCTTCCGGCCATGGTGGCCGACGGCTCCGACGTGGTCGTCCGCCGCTGGCTGGCGCCGCTGCTGGAGATGGCGGGGCTGCCCGCGCGCATCCTGCCGTTCGACCGGGGCCTGGCGGCGTGGACGGACGCCGTGAAGTTGCTGCGGCGCGAACGCTTCGAGCGGGGCACCCTGCTGACACCGTCGTTCAGCGCAGCGTGGCTTTTTCGCTGGGGCGGCGTGCGTCGTCTTAGGGGCACCGCGACGGACGGGCGCACCTGGCTCCTCGACGAGCGGGTCCCACGCGAGGCCCTTGGCGGCCGACACAGGATCAACCAGTACAAGCTTCTGATGGGTCAGGACCCGGACAAGGAAGCCCGCAATCGCCTCCTGACACCGCCCGAGGAGCAGGTCGAGGAGTGGCGCGAACGGCTGGGTGGTGGCCCCGTCGTGGGTCTCTTTCCCGGTTCGAACGCTCCGGCGCGCCGCTGGCCCGCGGACCGGTTCGGGGCCGTAGCCAGGGCGGTCGCGGCCCAGGGCGCTCGTGTGGTGGTCATGGGTGGCTCTTCGGAACGTGCGCTCACGAGGGCCGTCGTGGCCGCCGAGCCGTCCGCGGTCGATGCCGGCGGGAGCACCGATCTTGCAGGACTGGCGGCGCTGCTCTCCATGTGCGATCTGGTGGTGACGAACGACACCGGTCCCATGCACCTGGCGGGTGCGGTCGGCACGCCCACGATCACGTTGTGGGGTCCGTCCGACCCGGCGGAGGTGCACCCGGTGGGAGGGCACGACCGACAGGTGACCGGTCCACCGCTGCCGTGCAAACCGTGCTTCAGGAACGAGTGCCCCCGCGCCGGCGCGGGCACGCTGCTCGCCGCTGCCCACGAGGAGTGCATGAGGCTGATCACGGAGGAACAGGTCCTGGACGCCGTGTGGCGACTCCTCGACGAGGAACCCCGATGAGCGGGCGTTGGGTGGTCGGCGTCGACATCGGAGGCACCAACGTGGTCATCGGATTGGTGCCGGCCGAGGGCGGAGCCGCCGTGGCCCTGCGGACAGCGCCCACGGCGTCGCTGGGGGACGTGGACGCGGTCATCGGCCACCTGGCTCGTCTGGTCGAGCATACCATCTCCGAGGGGATCTCCGCTACGGGCGGGACGCGCGCCGATGTGCTCGGTGTGGGCATCGGCAGCCCCGGGCCGCTCGACCTCGAGGCGGGTGTCGTCATCGATGCATTCAACCTCGGTTGGAAGGACTTCGCGGTGCGCGACCGCCTGGCGGATGCCGTGGGGCTGCCGGCATCGCTCGACAACGACGCCAACTGTGCGACGTGGGGGGAATACTGGCTCGGCGCGGGGCGGAAAACGCGTCATCTGGTAGGCGTGACGATCGGAACCGGCATCGGCGGCGGCGTGGTTCTGGACGGCCGGCTGGTGCGTGGAGCGTCGGCTTCGACGGGAGAGGTCGGTCACATGACGATCGACTTCAGCGGACGCCGCTGCAAATGTGGCAACTATGGGTGCCTGGAGGCGTACGCCTCGGGGCCGAACATCGCCGCTCGCGCCCGTGAAGGGCTGGAAGCCGGTGTGGACTCCACGCTCCTGGCGGTGGCGGATGGGGACCTCGAACGCATCACCGCCGTGACCGTGTACGAGGCGGCCAGGCAAGGCGATGCATACGCCATCGAGGTGATGCACGAGACGGCCAAGCTGCTCGGTGCGGGCATCGCCAACATCGTGAACGTGCTCAACCCCGACATGATCGTCATCGTCGGTGGCGTGACGCGTGCGGGGGATCTGCTCTTCCACCCGCTTCGCTCCGAGGTGCGCCGGCGCGCGTTCCGGAGCGCGGAGCAGGTGTGTCGCATCGTGCCGGGCGAGTTGCCCGAGACGGCCGGCGTCATCGGCGCGGCGGGCCTCTTCCTGAGAGGGATCGAGGAGGGTTCGTGACCCCGAAGCGGACCCTGGGCGTGATCGGGACGCTGGTGTGGGACCGGATCTTCGATCGGGGTGGGCACGCCGGCGTGGTCGAGGAGTGGGGCGGCATCGCCTACGGGCTGGCCGCGCTCAGGGCGGCGCTGCCCGACGGCTGGACGATCCTTCCGATCGTGAAGGTGGGGCGAGACCTGTCCGAGGAGGCGTATCGGTTCCTGAGGGAGAT
>JBBSOM010000159.1:0-6430 GCA_038259715.1 Longimicrobiales bacterium | reverse complement strand
CTACGGGGACGGCAAGCTTCCCTATCAGCGCAAGGGCGGGTACGGCTTCCCCACGCGCCTCCTCGTGGAGTGGGTGAGGAGCCGCGTCGGCTGACCGTGAGCGTGTCCCGCCTCTTCGCGCCCCGCCCCGGCCCGCGGGCCGGGGCGTTCGTACGTGCCTTGATCGTCGCGTTCGGCGTCACGGCGGTATCCGCCGGGCGCCTCGATGCCCAGGTTCCGCCGGACACCGTGCGCGCGGATACGCTTCGCGTGGATACGCTTCGCGTGGATACGCTTCGCGTGGATACGCTTCGCGTGGATACGCTTCGCGTGGACTCCCTGGGCCGCCCGCTCCCTCCGGACACGATCCAGCAGGACTCGGTCTCCGCCGACACGATCTTCTACAATCTCCCGGACCTTGCCGAACGGCCCGCTGGAGGATGGGCTGGAGGAGTCTGGACGTGGGACCACGAGGCGATCCTCGCGACGGAGGCTTTGACGCTGGTCGACCTCGTAGAGACGGTTCCGGGCATGATCGCTCTGCGTGCGGGCGACTTCGGCACGCCGCTCGGGGTCACGGCCTTCGGGCTCGGGGGTGGGCGGATCCGGGTCTTCAGGGACGGGTTCGAGCTCACACCGCTCGGCGGTGCCAGCGTCGACCTCTCGCGGGTCGGGCTCGGCGGCATCACGCGGGTGCGGCTGGAGCGCCGTCCCGGTGAGGTCCGGATCGATCTGTCCACCTTCCGATTCTCCGATGGCCGCGCCTACTCGCTCATCGAGGCCGGCACGGGCGATCTCAACACGAATATTTTCCGGGGGATGTTCGCGAATCCCACCACGCTCGGCGGGGATATCGCACTCGCCCTAGAGCGACTCGATTCCCGGGGTTCACGGGGCAATGAGCCGGGCTTCGAACAGGGGACCTGGCTCCGCTACCAACTCCACCGGGAGGACCGGGCCGGCCTCGCGGTGGACTTCCGACGCATGGCGTCCGAGACCGAGGCCGAGCCGTACGCCGCGAAGGTCACGCGCACCGACCTCACCGTACGGGGCAGCGCCCAGCTTTTCGAGGCTCTGACCGCCCAGGCGTACTGGGGCCGTTCCAGCCACGACGTGGAGGACACCCGGGACGCCTACCTCACCGAGGGGGGGCGCCGCACCCAGGCCGGCTTGCTCGCGAGCTGGACCCGCGACGGGCTTACGGCGGACGCCGCCTGGCGCCACTTCGGCGGCGCAGGGCTGCCCCGGAGCGACCTCGAGTTCTCGATCGGGGCGGACCGACCCGCGTACGGAGGTTTCGCGGCGGGCATCGAGCGCGCCGCCTGGGCCGGCACGTCCACTTCCGCGAAACATGTACGTGCGTGGACGCGTCCGCTCCTCGGGCTGTCGCTCTTCGGCTCGTGGGAGTCCGGCACATACGGCGCGCGGGTCGGGCCGATCGCCGACGTGATGCCGCCCTTGGACACCACGCCCGTGGACAGCATGGCGGCGCCCGATACGACGACGGGTACCGGGCCCGGCACGGTGCCGGCCGCGCCCGACTTCCGCGTGACGAACCGCACCGCGAGCCGCCTGGGCGCGCAGTGGGTCTGGAAGGACGTCGCGCTTTCAGGCGCGAAGCTCCGTCTGGAGACCGATTCACTCCTGCCTATCGGTCTGCAGCCCGACCGGTCGGGGCCGGCGCTGTCGGGAGGAGTCCGGACCGGCTGGGAGGCCTGGGCGCGCGTGCCCTTGCCGATCCTGGACGGTCTACATGCCGAGGGCTCCCTCCAGAAGTGGGATCAGGCCTGGTCGTACATGCCGGAACAGATCTATCGGGGCGCCATCGCCTACCACCGGACATTTCTGGAGAGCGGCAACTTCGAGTTGTGGTGGAGTGTCGGCGTCACGGGGCACGGCCCGATGACCGTTCGCCAGGTCCTCGGCGACGCGACCAACGAGACAGGCGACGTGGCCGGACCCGAACTCGCACTGGTGCCGTTCTACCAGAACTGGTTCGGACGCATCCAGATCCGCATCGTCACCGTCCACGTCTTCATCGGGTGGAACAACTTTACGGTACGTCGGAACCTC
The DNA here is from genome assembly GCA_038259715.1 of Longimicrobiales bacterium. GTDB lineage: Bacteria > Gemmatimonadota > Gemmatimonadetes > Longimicrobiales > Gaopeijiaceae > SZUA-318. Next base: position 4,378 of record JBBSOM010000159.1, on the reverse strand, counting down.
CAGGACTTTCCGGCCCGGCTGCTCCCCGGGCCGCGCGCGTTCTACGGGATCCGCTGGACGATGTGGAATTGAGCCGGGACCGAGGTCGCCGCCTTCGACAAGATGGCCGTCGACGCTATATTTCAAGGCTCTGCTGCAGACGTCCGAGGTGGGGGGCGCCGACTGGCGGTTCCCCGGAAAGGTGAAGCGCACGCAATGATCCGGAGCATGACAGGGTACGGCGAGGCCGAGCGGGACTCGGCTGTCGGCCGACTCAGGCTGGAGGTGAAGACGGTCAACCACCGTTTCTTCAACCCCAGCGTCAAGACGCCGTCCGGGTTCGATCGGATCGAGCGCGAAGTGACCGAGGTACTGCGTGCGCACATCCCCCGCGGCCACGTCAGCGCGTATGTGTCCATCGACCGCCGCCCGCTCGACGCTCCCGGATCCGTACCTGTGGATGTGGAGCGAGCCCGCGGGTACAAGGAGGCGCTCGAGACGCTGCAGAAGGAATTGGGCATCGTCGGGGACATCGATGTGGCGATGCTCGCACGCTTCAACGACATCTTCCGCGCACCTGAACCAGAGAGCCGGCCGGACGTCGATCCCGAGGTGCTCAACGAGGTGCTCAGGGACATGGCTGAAGAGGCCGCGCGGGGCGTCGTCGCTTTGCGCGAAGCGGAAGGGCTCCGGCTGCACGACGACCTCCTCGGCCGTCTGGACGCCATGGCCGGCCAGATCGACGTGGTGTCGGCGCGGGCTCCCGAGCGTTTGCTGAAGGAGCGCGACCGGCTGAGGGCCGCGGTGCGCGAGTTGTCGGATCAGGTCGAGGTCGACGAAGATCGCCTGGCGCGCGAGATCGCCTATATCGCCGATCGCTGGGACATCAACGAGGAGATCGTCCGCTTCCGCTCGCACCTCTCGCTCTTCCGCGAAGCGCTCGACGCCGACGCCGCGGAGCCGGTGGGCAAGCGTCTCGGTTTCCTGGTCCAGGAGATGCACCGGGAAGCCAACACGATCGGATCCAAGGCCAACGACGCCGCCATCACGGAGGCGTCGATGGCGCTCAAGGAGGAGATCGAGCGCCTGCGCGAACAGGTGGAGAACGTCGAATGACCCGAACGTTCCGCCGCTTTCCGCTGGTTCTGGCTGGGCCGAGCGGCACGGGGAAGACCACGCTCGCGCGTGCGCTCGTCGAGCAAACTCCGGGGTACTGTTTTTCCGTCTCGGCCACGACGCGGGCTCCCCGGCAGGACGAAAAGGATGGGGTGGACTATATTTTCGTGGACCGCCCGCGCTTCGCCGCCATGATCGCGGCGGGAGAACTGGTCGAGTGGGCCGAGGTCCACGGGCAGATGTACGGAACCCCGATCTCCGCGTTGGAAGGGCCGGGAGCCCGCGGAGAGCAGGTGGTGTTGGACATCGATGTGCAGGGGGCGCGTCAGATCCGCGACACGATCGACCACGCGCTCCTGGTTTTCGTGCTTCCGCCGTCGGTGAGCGAGTTGATGAGCCGCTTGACGGGCCGGGGCACGGAGAACGGCCGGGCGATGGCACGCCGGTTGCGCACCGCGATGGACGAGTTGGTCGCACTACCGGACTTCGACTACGTGGTCGTGAACGACGATCTCGAGCGGTGTCTGGGAGAGATACGCAGTATCGTGCAAGCGGAGTCACGGCGGACCGCACGCGCGGAGACATTGGAAGATGACGCGGAGGCCATGCGCGCCGAGATCGGCCGCATCCTCCAGAACGAGTACGCCACCATCATCGACTAGGAGTTTTCATGCGCGTGTTCACCCCGAACGAGGTCGCCAAGGGCACGGAGAGCAAGTATCTCGGTGTCCTGGTCGCCTCCAAATATGCCCGTGAGCTCAACTCGCTTCCCCGTGAGGCCATGCCGATCGGTGAAGAGAAAAAGCTCACGACGCGTGCGCTTGAGGCGCTCACCTCGGGTCAGATCGAGTTCCGGCTCGTGAAGAAGCGTCACCGAGAGGATTGATGCGGTGAGCCGGGCGCTGGTCCCTCGCCGGCCCTGGGCGGGCCGGCGCGTCGTCCTTGGCGTGACCGGAGGCATTGCCGCGTACAAGAGCGTTCAACTCGCCCGGGACCTGACCCGGCTCGGGGCCGAGGTCGATGTGGTGATGACCCGTGCCGCCCAGAACTTCGTCGGCGCGACGTCGTTCGAAGGTGTCACGGGTCGCCGCGTCCTTCGGAACCTCTTCGATTCGGAAGGCGCCGCGCTTCACGTCCGGCTCGGACGGGAAGCCGACGTGGTATGCGTCGCTCCGGCCACCGCCGACTTCCTGGCGCGTGCCGCCCAGGGCAGGGCCGACGACCTGCTCTGTACCACCCTGCTCGCCACGCGAGCCCCCGTGGTGCTCTGTCCGGCCATGAACGACCGCATGTTCTCGCATCCGCAGGTCCAGGCCAATCTCAAGTACGTACGTGACGCCATCGGATACCGTGTCGCGGGCCCCGGTGAGGGCCTCCTCGCCGTCGGCGAGGGGGACGGTCCCGGCCGGATGCTCGAGCCCTGGCAGATCGTGGAGCACATCGGGCGGGCGCTCGGCGCCGACGAGGCGTTCCTCGGTCGTCGCGTGCTGGTCACGGCCGGTCCGACCCGGGAACCGATGGATCCCGTGCGCTATGTCGGCAACCGTTCGTCGGGGCGTATGGGATACGCGCTCGCTCAGGCCGCATGGCGGCGCGGTGCGGACGTCACGCTCGTGACCGGACCGAGCGCGCTTCCGGCGCCGGAGGGCGCCGAGCTCGTGCGGGTCGAGACCGCGGTCGAGATGTATGCGGCCGTAGCCGAACGCATCGGCGAGGCGGACATATCGATCTTTGCGGCGGCGGTGGCGGATTTCCGACCGGACGCGGCCCACTCCACCAAGGTCAAACGCGGTGCGCACCCGGACGGGCTCGCGGTGACGCTCACCGCCAACCCTGATGTGGCGGGTGACACGCGCCAAGCGCGCAAGCCGGGTAGCGTGACCGTCGGCTTTGCCCTCGAGACCGAAAATCTGCTCGCGAATGCCGGAAAGAAGCTCGTGTCCAAGGGTTTCGACCTCCTCGTCGCCAACGATGCGACTGCGGAAGGGTCGAGCTTCGACGTGGATACCAACCGTGTCACCCTACTGGCCACGGACCGGAACCCGGAGCAACTCCCTCTCCTCTCGAAAGACGAGGTCGCCGAGGTGATCCTCGACCGTGTGGCGGAGCGCATGGGAGCCGTCTCGTGAAGGATGCACGGCCCGGCCCCGCCGACGTCGCGCGCCTGCTCCGTCAGCGCACGGAGATCGGCGGGGGTGACCTCTTCCTGGACGACCTGACGCGCGCCGGCATCCTGGAACTGGCGGGGAAGAGCCGTGCGGCCGGCGTGGTTGAGCACTCGGACACCCGGGCACCCGCGAGGCCGCCCGCGTCCCGCGCCGACCTGCCGGTGTTGCCCGCGTCCTATAGCGAACTTCGGGACGCCGCTCTGGTCTGCACGAAGTGTGGGCTGTCGAAGACGCGCACGCAGGTCGTCTTCAGTGACGGCCCCGTCGACGCGCGTCTGGTCGTGGTCGGCGAAGCCCCGGGCGCGAACGAGGACGCGACCGGGATCCCCTTCGTTGGAGCGGCGGGTCAATATCTGGACCTGCTCCTCAAGACGGTCGATCTGTCGCGCAAGGACAACGTCTATATATGCAACGTCCTCAAGTGCAGGCCGCCGGGCAACCGGAACCCGCTGCCGGAAGAGATCGAGGCATGCTCGCCCTATCTCACGAAACAGCTCGAAATCGTGGCTCCACAAGCGCTCCTCGCCGTCGGTACCTTCGCCGCGCAGGCATTGACGGGACAGCGGAAGGCGCTCGGCAAGCTCCGGGGCGAGGTGCACAGCTATCAGGGGATCCCCCTGGTCGTGACGTACCATCCCGCCGCCCTCCTCCGGAATTCGGGATGGACGCGCGCGTTCTGGAATGATCTGCAGCTCCTTCGACGCGTGATGGACGGCGACTGACTTGTAGCAGCGCGGCTTTGCGTGCGGGCCCATGCGCGCCCCGCGAGCCGTACCTAGATTGACAACCCCGCGCACACGACCTCCCGAACCCCCGCGCATGGAAGCTTCCGCCAACTTCGCGCAGACCGTCTTCGACCGTACGCCTCCGTTCTCCCTGGAGGCGGAGACCGCGGTTCTCGGCGGGATGCTCATCGATCGCGAGGCGGTCACCCGGGCCATCGAGCACGTCAACGAGTCGATGTTCTACCGGGAGGCGAACCGTCGCCTCTACCGGGCCATGGTGCGCCTGTACGAGCGGGGCGACGTCATCGACGTCATCACGGTATCCGAGGAGCTCAAGAACACCGGGGAGATGGAAGCGTCCGGTGGCTTCGACTATCTCGCGGCACTCGT
>JBBSOM010000158.1:0-6433 GCA_038259715.1 Longimicrobiales bacterium | reverse complement strand
CTCTTCCTTGACCAGGAAGTCCTGAGCGCCCCCCTGCACGGTGGTCATACCCAGATTCTCGTCGGCGACATCGGTGAGGACGATGATCGGAACATCCCACGCGAACGCGTGCGTACGCTCGAACGTGACCATCCCCTCGCTGTCAGGAAGGTCGAGCCCGAGCAGGATCGCGTCGATACCGCCGTGGCTCAGACGTTCCAGTGCACCGCTCAACTCCCCCGCCCATTCGAGGTCGATGCCCGCACCGGAGCGAGCATCGCCAAGACGATCGCGTAGCTCGTCGAGGTATCCGCGATCGGATTCGACCAGAAGAACCTTGATGGGCCGCTGGTGCAAGGACGCAACCGTAGCACGGGGAAAGAACAGACCTAAAGATACAACGCGATCAACGTAATGATCGACCCCGGCATCCGCCACGCGCAAAAACATCTGTTTCCGACCCGTTTCCGCCCCGGCGGATGAGCCGGGACGGGCGACCTCGAGTGGCCGCGCCTCAGTTTCCGCCCGGTCCGACGAGGATCTCCTCGAAAAACGGGACGACACGAGGGTCGTTGGACTGCGCGAGCCAGAACATCGCGCTCCGGCGTGTCTGGGCCTGGTTCGCCGTCCGCGCAACCTGCATGAGGGCAGGGATCCCCTCTCCCGCGGGCCGCTCGGACAGCGCGAATACGGCGGCATCGCGCACCTCCTGGTCCTCGTCTTCATCGCTGGCGACCTCCACGATGCCCTTCGTGGCGGCGTCCGCGGCCTCCTGGCCGAGCCAGAACAGGACGTTCTTGCGAGCGCCGCGGCCGACCGTGTCGTCCCGGGCGATCGCCATCAGGGTGCGCCAGACCTCGGGTACGTCCGCCAGGACCATCGGAAAGACGGCATCGCGTGCGGCGCGCGCTTCGTCGCTTCCCCGCACGAGGCCCTCCAGCCACACGACGGCGTCGGTCGCCGCCACTTCACCCAGTTCCTCGGCATCGCGGGCACGATCCGACTCGCGCGCCGGCACGTCGATGTCGATGACGCGGCCGTCCCGCACTTCCGCCTCGACATCCACGGAGCCTTCTCGACAGTTCCGGGCGTCGTCGTTCCAGCCGCGGCTCCGCCACTGGAGCTGCCGTCGCCCCATGCGGATACCCTGGTCACAGACCTCCACGCCCGGACGGGTTCCAAAGGAGAAGCGCGCCGTCCCGTTACGCACCGCAGCCACCTTGGCCCCCAGTTCCTGGGCCGCGGCACCCGCGGGAAACGCCCCGACCGCCGCGGCGACCGCCGCGAACAACGCGGCAATTCCGCCCACGCCGCGCCGGGCACTCGGGAGGCCCTTCACTGCCCGATCAGGTCGAGGAGGAACTTCGCGACGCGAGGATCCTTGCTCTGGCCGAGCCAGAACGTCGCCTTCGTACGGAGGTCGGTGTCCCTCTCGTTCCTGGCCACGTCCATCAGGAAGTCGACGCCCTCGGGCCCGCTCCTCTGCGACGCCACGAAGATCACCTGCTCCTTCATCTCCGGGTCGGTGAGCGTCTGGTACAGCCCACGCAGGTCCGCAATGGTAAGGTCACCGGTCTGCCCGGCCCAGAAGAGCGCGTTCTTGCGCACGTCCACGCTTTCGGACCGGTCCTTCGCCCGATCGAGGAGCCAGGCGCGACTGTCGGCGTTGTGGCCCTGAGCGATCGCCAAGATCGCCTTCTCCTTGAGGTCCGGGTCCTTCAGGCGCGGGTACAGTTCCATCAGATACTTCGTCCCGCCCGCCTTCGGATTCTGGCCGATCCAGAAGATGGCGTTCTGACGAAGGTCCGTCGGCGCGTCGGCTCGCTCGGCGTACTGGCGCAGCGCCTCGATCGCGCGGTCACTCCCGTTTTGGGAAATCGCGAAGATGGCCTTTTCCTGAACGTCCGGGTCCGTGCTGTCGGCGAGGATCGACAGGAGGGCGTCGAGCGCCTGGGGCGTCTTCACCTGCGACAGCCAGAACACGGCCTGTTCCCGCACCTCGGGGTCGGGATCGGGATGCCCGTGGGCCAGGTCGAGCAGGATTTCGACGGACTCGGGCGTCATCTTCTGCGAAATAAGGAATACGGCTTGCCGCCGTAGCTCCGCCGAGCACTCGTCCCGCTTCTGCAGGACCTGCTTCAGGATCGGCATGGCCTGGTCGGCGTTCATGTTCAGCAGGGCGCTGAGCGCGGCGGCCCGGACCTCCTGGTCCCCGCCTTCGCAGGGCTGGGCAGCCTGGCGCGTGATCGCCTCGGCGGCCCGGGAGTCCCCCTGACGCGCCAACTGTGCCTCGAGGCGGACGTGTAGTTCGTCGGCGTCCGAGCGGGTCGAGGCCTCGGGATAGCTCTTCCCCTGCGCGTCGAGCAGTTCCATGGCCGTCCGGTAGTTCGCCATGCTCCCCTGCCGATACAGCGAGAATGCCTGCCAGTAGTACGAGTCCCCCACGTATATGGACTTCGGGTAGTCCTTGCGCAGTTGGGCGAAGGTCGCGGCCGCATCCTGGTATCGGCGGTTGTTCAGCGCATCTCGCGCCGCGCCGTAGACCGTGGCCGCCGGATCCACCTGCGTCCACCGCGTGGGGAAACGGCTCTCCGCGCCGAGAGCTGTCGCCTGCAGCGCCGCCAGGAGCAGGGCCCCACCCATCCTCTTCATCGTCGTCGCTCTCATCGCCTCGCTCTCCTATCAGGTTCCTGCGAGCCCGGGCCCGGCGGGCACAACCGCCTGGATCCGAGGCAACACGTCGTTTTCTTCGAGGCCCTGCAGGGCCAACGTCATCTCGGAGCGGGTACGGGCCTGGTCGCCCCCGTGTTCGGTCACCCCGACGATCTGCACCAGCACCAACTCCAGGTCCTCCAGCAGTTCCCGCATGGCTGGGTCTCCGGAGCCCGGTGAATCCAGCAGCAAGCGGGTCCGGCTCAGGAGCCCGCGCGCCCAGGGCCCGACATCCGGGTCGAGGCGCCCGTCCCGCGCGTCGGCACGTACGAGCGTCAACATCGACTCCGTGCGGCCGAGGTGGTCGATCGCGGCGGCCCGCAGCAGATCGGTATTGGGCTCGCTGGTCGCCACGGCGGATGCCGCGCGGGTCGCCACGGTGGGCGCCGCGCTGTGCACCGAGCCCGGGGTGGGCGTCGCGTTCGGCGCGCTCACGCGTCCAATGCCGATCCCGAGCACCAGGACAGCGGCCGCGGCGGCCGCCCATCCGAGCGGGCGGTGGAGGCCCGCCTTGCGCTCGCGCACCTCGGCCAACGCGCGCGTTGGGGCCCCCCGCGAAGCCATGCCCGCCTGGATCACCGTCCACATGTCTTTTCTGGGGGGCTCGGCAGGCGCGTTGTATGCGTCCTTGAGCCACTCCTTCAGCGCGGGGTCGAAGCCCGTTCCGTCGTTCCGATCGTCATCCATCACACATACTCCTGCATGGCGTCTCCCAGGCTCTCCCGCAGCTTGGCACGCGCCCTGGACAGCCGGGCCTTCGACGTGCCTTCCGCGACTCCGAGCGCCTCGGCGATCTCGCCGTGGTTGTATCCTTCCAGGTCGTGCATCAGGAACACCGTCCTGTAGATGTCGGGGAGATCATCCACCGCTCCCCGCAACCGGTCCCGCACGTCGTGGTCCACCTCCGGCGAACTCCGGACCAGGTGGGCCGCGTCCTCCAGCGACCGTTCTCTCTTCCGGTGGCGATCGACCTTCCGGATCCCGTTCATGGACACGGAAACCGCGATCGAGTGCAGCCAGGTGGAGAACGCCGCATCGCCACGGAACTGGTCCAGGCGCTGCCAGGCCCTCAGGAACGCCTCCTGCGTGAAATCCCGCGCGAGGTCGTCCGAACCCGCCATGCGGTACGTGAGGCGGTAGATCCGCTCCACGTTCGCGTCGTAGAGGCGCTTGAAGGCGCTTTGATCGCCGTCCTTCGCCCGCTCCACCCATTCCCGTTCAGTCAACCAAGGGCTCGCTTGATGGCCATGGACTCCCTCTTCACCTGGTGGGACACAGCCAGGGCGGGAACGGTTGCGGGAGAGTGGCAGGAACCAAGGTCGTCGGTCGGGCTCTCGTCTACGCGCTCGGGTCGAGGGGCACGACCAGGCGCGCCCGCGCCCCCCGCTCGGCGCCCCGATCTTCCAGGACGAGGCTACCGCCGTGTCCTTCGGCGATCTGCCGGGAGAGCACCAGGCCGATCCCGGAGCCACCGGGCTTGGTCGTGTAGAACGGAACGAACAGATTGCCCGAATCGGCGAGCCCCGGCCCTTCGTCCTCGACCAGGATCTGCACCTTTCCGGCCCGTCCGAGCCAGCGGATCGTGACGCGGCCGCCCGCGTCGGCCTCGAGGGTCGCGTCCACGGCATTGCGCACCAGGTTGATGAGCGCCTGTTCCAGTTGGTCGGCGTCGGAGCGGAGCGTGATGTGTTCCCCGGCCACGACCTCGACCGGGAGCCTCGTCTCGAGGTCGGCGACGCGTTGCACGAGGCCGCCCACGTCGACGGGCCCGAGCTCGGGCTGCGGCAGGCGCGCGAGCTTCGCGTACGATGCCATGAATCGGCCCAGGGCCTCGGAACGGGTCGAAATGACCTGAAGACCGCGCTGCACGTCTTCGTCGAGGTCGGCGGGCAACCCTTGACGGCCGAGCAACTGCTGCAGGCTCCCGGTGATCGACTTGATGGGCGCGAGCGAGTTGTTGATTTCGTGGCTGAGTACCCGGATGATCCGCTTCCACGCCTGCCGTTCCTCCTCGCGGAGCGCTCGGCTCAGGTCGGAAAGCGCCAGGAGTTGCAGGGGATAGCCCTCCTGCCGCACCACGGACCGGCGCAACTCCCAGCGTCCCGTCCCACCGGGGAACGACACCTCGAGCGTGCGGGGAGCGATGCCGCGTAGGGCGCCGTCGAGGCGGAGGTCGGACGCCGACTTCCCGATCAACCGGTCGGCCCGCTGATTGAGCAGGCGCTCGCCGGCACGGTTGACGATGCGCAGCGTTTCCTCGTGGTCGAACGCGAAGACCGCGACGTCGATCTCCTCGAGCACCTTCCGAAGGGTCTCCGTGGCCTCTACGGCTCCGAGCCGCTGCTCGCGCAGGATCTCCTCGAGGTTGTTCACCTCCAGGTATGCCAGGCTGAGCGGATCGTCCGCGTCCTCCACACGGGCACGGATCGAGTAGTCTCCCTCGCGAAGCGCGGCCAGCATGTTCGCGAGCGTTCCGAGCGGGCGAGCCACGTGCTCGCGCACCGCGAGGGTCAGCCCGAGCCAGACGCCCACGAGCACGACCGTGATGGCCCACTGCAGTTGAGCGGCCATCGGCTCCAGCCAGACGAACGTGAGGGACACCCCCATGCCCGGCAGCCCGGCGAGCACCGTAAGGAGGAGCACGCGCCGATCGTGGCCGAGCGCCCTCCACCACCGGGACGTCACGCTGGAGCGAGGCCCGGGGGGCGACGTGGCCGCCGCCGGCACGCGCGGGACGTCAATCGGTGCCTCCTCCGAGATCGTGCCGCTGCAGTCGCCGGTAGAGCGCGCTTCGCGAGAGTCCGAGCGCGTCGGCGGCCTTGCTCACGTTCCCGTGGACGCGCTCGAGAGCCTTCTCGATCAGGAGCCGCTCCGCCTCTTCGAGGGTGAGTTCCTCCATGAGGACGGACCCGTCTTCGCGCCGGCGCAAGCCGAGATCGGCGGCCTCGATCCGGCTGCCGCGCGCCATGAGCACAGAGCGCTCCACGGCGTGCTGAAGCTCGCGCACGTTGCCGGGCCACGGATGGCGGAGGAACGCCTCCATGGCGGCGTCGCTGAAGCCTTCGAGGTCACGGTCGTACCGCCGCGCACTCCGGCGCAGGAAGTGCTCGGCGAGAAGGGGGATGTCCTCCCTGCGCTCCCGAAGCGGAGGGATGCGGATCTCCACCGTATTCAGGCGGTAGAGCAGGTCCTCGCGGAACTCGCCCCGCCCCACGGCCTCGCCGAGGTTGGCATTGGTGGCCGACAGGACGCGAACATCCACCTTGCGTAGCTTTGAAGAGCCGACGCGTTGGATTTCGCCCGTCTCCAGGACGCGAAGGAGCTTCGCCTGCTGCTGAGGCTTCACGTTGGCGATCTCGTCGAGGAAGAGCGTGCCGCTGTCGGCCAGCTCGAAACAGCCGACGCGATCCGTCTTGGCGTCCGTGAACGCCCCCCTGACGTGGCCGAACAGCTCGCTCTCGAACACCCCCTCGCTGAAGCCGCCGGCGTTGACCGCGACGAGATCGTTTTTCGAACGCGAAGACACGTGGTGCAGCCAATGCGCGACCACCTCCTTGCCCGTGCCGTGCTCCCCGACAATGAGCACGTTGGCTTCCGATGGCCCGACCCGCTCGATGATGTCGAGCACCGGGCGCATGGCGCGGGACCCTGCGATCAATTCCGGTACGCCCTCGCCCTTGAGGTGGCGGTTCTCACTCTCCAGTCTCTGGCTCCGGCGGAGCGCTCGACCCAGTTCGACGTG
>JBBSOM010000157.1:0-6439 GCA_038259715.1 Longimicrobiales bacterium | reverse complement strand
AGACCACGGGAGGCGGGCAGGAATACGGGCACCGCATCACGGAGATCGCGGTGGTCGAGGTGAAGGGCGGCCGCATCGTCGCCGAATATCAGACGTTGGTGAACCCCGGCCGGCGCATTCCCGCGGGGGTGACCGCCCTCACGGGGATTACCCAGCAGATGGTCGCGGCGGCGCCCTATTTCGAGCACGTCGCGGAGGAGGTCCTGGCCCGTCTGGAGGGCCGTGTTTTCGTCGCCCACAACGTGGCGTTCGACTGGGCGTTCGTCTCGGGCGAGCTGACGAGTGCGCTCGGGTCCGCCCCCGAGATGGTCCGCATGTGCACGGTGCGGTTGGTGAGGCGTTTCGTCCCGGAACTACGCCACAGGAACCTCGATGTCGTGAGTCGTCATTTCGGTGTGGATATCCACGGTCGCCACCGCGCCTACGGCGATGCGCTGGCCACCGCCCGGATCCTCCTCCGTCTCCTGGACGAGGCTCGTGGTCGGGGCCTGGACGACGTGGCGACGCTCGAGTGGTACCTTCGACGTCGGGGAAAGCGCACACGGCGCGATCCCCGCCAGACCTCGCTTCCGTTGTCGGGGCCCTAGCAGCCCGTGACTGCGTACCGGGCGGGCCGCAAGCGGGAAGCCGAGCAGGAAAGGAAAGGCGAACAACCGTGATCTCACTGGACGACCTTCCGCTCTCTCGCACTACCCAACTCGGTGGCATCCGTATCCACGCCCTGGAAGCGGGACTGCAGTGGCTGGACGGCGGCGCGATGTTCGGTGTGGTTCCCAAGCCGCTCTGGGAGCGGCGCATTCCCGCCGACGAACGCAACCGGATTCCACTGGCGCTCCGATGCCTCTTGATCGAAGCGCCCGACGCGCTCGTGCTCGTGGATACCGGGATCGGCAACAAGGACGACGAGCGGTTCCGGGAGCTGTACGGCGTGGCCAACGAGGGGAGTCCCACCCGCTTGGAGGACGCCATCAGGGCCGCGGGTTTCCTGCCCGGAGACGTGGACATCGTGTTGAACACGCACCTGCATTTCGACCATGCCGGAGGCAATACCGTTCTGCTCGACGGTGACATCGTGCCGGCGTTTCCGGGTGCCCGCTACGTGGTCCAGAAGGGCGAGTTCGACTTCGCCCATTCCGGCAATGAGCGCATCCGTGCGAGCTATCTGGCGCGGAACATCGACCCGGTAGCCACGGCGGGGCTCCAGGACTTCGTCGAGGGGGAAGCGACGATCACCCGAGGGGTCCGGGTCGTGCCGACGCCGGGGCACACGCCCTACCACCACTCGGTGCTCATCGAGAGCGAGGGAGCCGTCGGTTGCTACCTGGCCGATGTCTGCCCGACGTCGGCCCACTTGCCCTTGCCGTGGATCATGGGATACGACCTCGAACCGCTCGTCACGCTCGAATCGAAGCGAGGGCTCTGGGCACGCGCGCGCGAAGAGGACTGGCTCCTGATGTTCGAGCATGATCCCCACGTGCCCTGGGGACGCCTCGACCCCGCATCGGACCGGCCCCGGCTGCTGGAAGGGGACTCGGCACCCGGGTGACCGGACCCCTGCTTTCCTCTATCTTGAAAGGGCCGTGCCCGGAGCTTCGATGCGCACGGTCGCTCCTCCTGCCGCGACAAGATCCGAGAGTCGATCCATGAGCGATAAGTCCAGGACCGCCGTGATCCTGAAGGGAGGCGCCCGGACACCCATCGGGCGTTTCCTGGGTGGCCTCAGCGCCCTTCCTGCTCCCCAACTCGGAGCTGTCGCCATCCGCCAGGCGGTGGCGCGCGCCGGCATCGATCCAAACGCGGTGGAAGAGGTCATCATCGGCAACGTGGTGGGCGCCGGCTCGGGCCAGGCGCCTGCGCGCCAGGCCGCCATCCATAGCGGTTTGCCCGCGACGATCCCCGCGGTCACCATCAACAAGGTGTGCGGCTCCGGCCTCAAGGCCGTCATGCTCGCCGCGCAGGCGATCCGTGCGGGGGATGCGCGCCTGATCGTGGCGGGCGGGATGGAATCCATGTCCAACGTGCCCTACTACCTGCGCGGTATGCGGTCGGGCGTGAAGTTCGGGGATCAAACGGCTCAGGACGGCCTGATCCTCGACGGGCTCTGGTGCTCGTTCGGCAACTGCCACATGGGTGGGCACGCGGAATACACCGCCGACAAGGCCGGCGTGACCCGTGAGGACGCCGACGCGTTCAGCCTGCGCTCGCATCAGAAGGCTTTGGCGGCCATGAAGGAAGGGCGCTTCTCGAATGAGATCGTGCCGGTGGAGATTCCGGGACGGAAGGGTACCACGGTCGTGGACACGGACGAGGGGCCGCGCGCAGACACTTCGATGGAGGCGCTGGCCAGGCTTCGCCCGGCCTTCGTGAAGGATGCTCCCGAGGGTCTCGCCGAGTACGTCGTGACCGCCGGCAACGCCCCCGGTCTCAACGACGCGGCCGCTGCGGTGGTCGTGGCTTCGCAGGAATACGCCGAGGCGAACGGGTTGGCGATCGAAGCCATCATTCGCGCCTACGCTTCGGGCGCCACGGAGCCGAAGGATCTTTTCTTCGCGCCCATCGACGCGGTCCAGAAGCTGATGGCGCGCGAGGGCAAACAGATTGGCGACTACGATCTGTTCGAGGTCAACGAGGCCTTCGCGGTTCAGGCGATCGCCGACATGCGCGCGCTGGGCATGGACGAGGCGCGGGTCAACGTCAACGGCGGGGCCGTCGCCCTGGGTCACCCCATCGGGGCGTCGGGTACGCGAATACTGATCACGCTCCTCAACGCGCTCGAGCAGCGTGACGCGACGAACGGCCTGGCAACGCTGTGCCTCGGTGGAGGCAATGCCGTCGCGCTCTCCGTAGAGCGCGTCTAGAAGCCGCACCGCCACTCCTGGAGGAGGATTCCGGATGAGTTCTGCTGTCCAGACACTGAAGACGATTGCCGTCCGGGAGGTGGTGACCGATCCGCGCGCTCGCACCGGGATCGGCATCGTCGCGTTCGCGGTGGCGACGGCTTTCGGCGCGGCGGTCGCGGTGCCTCTGCCGTGGACGATCGTTCCGATGTCCTTGCAGCCGCTCTTCGTGATCCTCGCCGGCACGATGCTGGGCGCGCGCGCGGGCGCCGCTTCCATGGCGCTCTACCTCGCGATCGGCGCGGCTGGAGCCCCCGTGTTCGCTTTCGGCGGCGCGGGGGTCCCCTGGCTGATGGGGCCCACGGGCGGCTACCTGCTGGCCATGCCCTTCGCGGCTTTTGTGACGGGCTGGGCCGCGGGTCGCGGTCGAGGTTGGTTGCGTCTCGGGTTCGGGCTGACGCTCGGGATTCTCACGATCTATCTCGGCGGGGTCGCGCAGCTCCTGCTGCTGAGGGGGCAGGACGTGCGTAGCGTTCTCGCCGTTGGTGTCGTTCCGTTCCTGGCGGGAGATGTCGCGAAGATTCTCGCGGCTGCGCTTCTGACCCGGTCGACGGAGTCCAAGAGCCCCGGGCGCTAGCGTCCGGGGCTCTTGCATTGGTGGACCAGGCGCGTCACCTCGTCCTTACCGCGGAGGGGCGGGTCCGCCTGGTGTGGCGGCTTCTGCTCTGGTTCGGCATCTCCGCTTTCGTCGGCGGGGTCATGGGCGTCCTGGTGTCGTCCTGGGGGTTGGTGGCGACGGCGTCCGGCACGCTCCTCGGGGCGTGGGTGGCAGGGGCTGTGACCCTGTCACTCGACGGACGTGGGCCGGGTGCGATGGGTTTTTATCTGTCGCGCTCCGTCCCCCGCGAGGCATCGTCGGGCCTGGCGCTCGGCGTCGGGCTCGCGGTGGGCGTGGTGGGGGTGTTGACGCTTTCGGGCGGCTTGGCGTGGAGCCGTGATCCGGGCACGCTCGGCGGTTGGTTCGGTGCCGGCCTCGGGTCGCTTGCGCTGTTGGCGATCCCGGCGGCGTCCGAGGAGGCGCTGTTGCGGGGCTATCCCCTGCAGGCGCTGACGGAGGCGTGGGGGCCCGTGTGGGGTCTGGCGTTCACGTCGCTGGCATTCGGGGCGTTGCACTTGGCGAACCCCGGGGTGACGATGATCGGGGCCGGGACGACCGCGGCGGCAGGGCTGTTCCTCGGTGCGGTGTATCTGCGTACCGGGAGCTTGTGGTGGTCCACGGCGGTCCACCTGGGATGGAACTGGGGCATCGGCTTTCTCGCCGATCTCCCGGTCAGTGGTCTGGAATTGATCGACGCGCCCCTCATCGCGGGTTCGGTGCACGGCCCAGCTTGGCTCTCGGGTGGCTCGTTCGGCCCCGAAGGCAGTGTGGTGGCGCTTGCGGGTTTCGCGTCGGCGGCAGCGGTGTGCTGGTGGGGGCCATGGCTCGGGCCGGAGCCGTCCGCGATGGCGTGCGACCCCCTCGCGCCGATCGGAGCGGTAGGTCTGGACAGGACGGTCCCGGCATCGGGACCGAACGCATGAGGAGAGGACGGACGGGATGGCTATAGAACGGATCGCGGTGATCGGCGGCGGCACGATGGGCAACGGGATCGCCCACGTGGCGGCGCAGCACGGGAAGTCGGTACGCTTGCTCGACGTGGCGCCGGAGGTGCTCGAGCGCGCCATGGCGACCATCGCCAGGAACGTCGACCGTCAGATCAAGAAGGGGGCTCTGGACGAAGCCGCGAAGGCCGGGATCCTCGGACGCATCGAGACCGGCACGGATCTGGCTGCCGGCGTGTCGGAAGTCGACCTCGTGGTGGAGGCCGTCCCGGAGACGATGGAGTTGAAGCGTAAGGTGTTTTCTACGCTCGATGCTTCTGCTCCTGACCACGCCATTCTGGCCACGAACACGTCGTCGATCTCCATCACCCAGATCGCGGCGATCACGAAGCGGCCCGAGCGTGTCATCGGGATGCACTTCATGAACCCCGTTCCGGTGATGGAACTGGTGGAAGTCATCCGGGGGCTGGCCACCAGCGACGAGACGACAGCCACCGTGGTGGCGCTTTCAAGGGCGCTCGGCAAGACGCCCGTCGAGGTCAACGACTTTCCGGGTTTCGTGTCGAATCGCGTGCTCATGCCGATGGTCAACGAGGCGATCACGGCGCTCATGGAAGGCGTGGCCGAGCCCGAAGCCATCGACACGATCATGAAGCTCGGCATGAACCATCCGATGGGTCCGCTCGCCCTGGCCGACCTCATCGGTCTCGACACGTGCCTGAACATCCTCGAGGTCCTGCATCGGGAACTCGGCGACGACCGGTACCGGCCTTCGCCCCTTCTGCGGAAGTATGTCGCCGCCGGCTGGCTCGGTCGCAAGTCCGGCCGCGGCTTCCATTCCTACTCCTGACGAGGAAGCGCGTGAGCCCGACCCCCGAGCAACTCGAGATCCAGTCCCTGGCCCGTGACTTCGCGGAAGGCGAGCTACGCCCCCACGCGCCGACCTGGGACGAGCGCCGGGAGCTCGACGAAGCAGTGTTCGGCCAACTCGCCGAACTCGGCTTTTTGGGGATGCTGGTTCCAGAAGAGTTCGGCGGCCTTGCGTTCGACCACCTCACGTACCTCCTCGTCCTCGAGGAACTGGCGCGCGGAGACGCCGCCGTGGCCCTCTCGGTCGCGACCCACAACGGTCCCGTCTGCGGGATCCTCCTCAGCCACGGATCCGACCCGCAGAGGGCAGCATGGCTCGGACGGCTGGCGTCCGGCGAGGTCCTCGGGGCGTTCGCGCTCTCGGAGCCGGAAGCGGGGAGCGACGCGGCGTCCCTGACCACCCGCGCGGAGCCCGCCGGCGAGGGCTGGAGCCTCACGGGCGTGAAGCGCTGGGTCACCAACGGGGCCCGCGCCGGGCTCGCGGTCGTGTTTGCTCGCACGGTGGAAGGCGTGAGCGCCTTCCTCGTGGAGCCCTCGTCGCCTGGGTATCGCGTGAAGCAGGCGGAACGGACGCTCGGTCTACGCGCATCACAGACCGTCACCGTGGAGCTCGACGGGCTCACCGTGGGGCCCGACGCGTTGCTGGGCGCTGCGGGTGAAGGCCTCCACTACGCCCTGGAGGCGCTGGATGTGGGGCGCGCGGGCATCGCGGCGCAGGCCGTGGGGATCGGGCGCGCCGCAATCGAGCATGCGACCGCTTATGCGCTCGAGCGGCGCCAGTTCGGGCAGGCCCTTGCGGACTTCGGGGCCATCCAGGCCAAGTTGGCGGAGATGCACAAGCGGATCTCGGGTGCCCGGGCCGTCACGCACCACGCGGGCGCTGCCCTGGACGCGGCCCGGAACGGGGGGCACCCCCGGACCGGACCGGAAGGAATCACCGCACGATCCGCCGTGGCGAAGCTCACGGCGAGTGAGGCCGCGACGTGGGTAGCCGATGAAGCCATCCAGATCTTCGGAGGCTACGGATACATGCGCGACTACCCGGTGGAGAAGCTGCTCCGGGATGCGAAGGGCACGGAAATCTATGAGGGAACCAGTGAGGTCCTGAGGTATGTGATCGCTCGAGAGGT
>JBBSOM010000156.1:0-6490 GCA_038259715.1 Longimicrobiales bacterium | reverse complement strand
GGGCGAGGAGAACGTCGAGAAGCTCGTGGCTCATCCGCTCGGAGCCATCTGCTCCGACGGCGGAGCCTACGCGCCCTACGGCCCACTGTCGGAGAGTTCGCCGCACCCTCGCGGGTACGGCACCTTCCCGCGCTTGCTCGGCCACTACGTTCGCGAGCGGAAGGCGCTCCCGCTGGAGGCGGCGATCCACAAGGCGACCGGCCTTCCGGCGGAGCGCCTGCGCATCTCGGACCGCGGCCGGATCGCGGTGGGCGCCTTCGCCGACCTGGTCGCGTTCGACCCGTCTACCGTCATCGACAAGGCCACGTTCGAGGACCCGCACCAGTATCCCGAGGGGATCCCCGTCGTGATCGTGAACGGCGTGCTCACGTTGCGGGACGGCGAGCACACCGGGCAGTTGGGGGGACGCGGCGTCCGCGGGGGTGCTCGTGTGTAGCGTGTCCGGGCCGGAGCTTGCCTCGGCGAGGCGTGGATAGACGTGCGAATCGTGGCAGGAGAGTGGGCGGGCCAGGACCTGGTCTCACCGGGGAAGCGCGTGCGTGCCACGGCCGAGGCCGTGCGGGACCGGTGGTGTGCGTTCATTCAGGAGTACATGCACGAGGCCCGGATCGTCGACCTGTTCGCGGGGTCCGGGGCGCTCGGTTTGGAGGCCCTGTCCCGCGGGGCTGCCTCCGCCGATTTCATCGAGGACGCGCCCGTAGCGCTGCACGCGCTCAAGGCCAACGTCGCGTCGCAGCGGTTCAAGACGCTCCGTCCGGGCCAGGCTCCTACCGCCAGAGTGAAGGCCGCCCGGATCTTCAAGAAGGACGTGATTCCATTTGTACGCTCGCTCGACGCGGGCGCGTACGATATCGCTTTTGCGGATCCGCCCTACGGCTCGGCCAAGCTCGACCTCGTGGTCCAGGCGTGGAAGGAAACCCGGTTCGCGCGGATTCTCGGGGTCGAGCATACCTCGGAGCACGAGGTGCCCGGGGGTGGAAAGCGTCTCGACTTCGGGGACGTCCGCGTCACGATCTATGGGCTGACCGAGAACCGCAGAAAGCGCCGCGCCGACGGCGGAAAGGCGGACGACCGGTCAACGATGGAGCGGCGCTGAAAGGCGTTCCACGAGGCACGAAAAGAGGTTCCACCGTTAGATTTGGAGTCCACCTCCCGCCTTCTCCCCCCGTTCCGCGAGAGGGACATGTCCGAGCCCCACGGTTCCGCGCCCCGTTTCACGGGCGATCTTCCCGAAGACGTCGAGGTGGTGGTTGTGGGTGGGGGCATCGCGGGGGTGTCGGCCGCGTATCATCTGGCGCGGGCGGGGGTGCGCACGCTTCTGCTGGAGCGCGGCCGGATCGGCGAAGGCGCGACGGCCGCCGCGATCGGCGTGCTGTCGCCACCCATGCGTCAGCCCTTCGACGAGTTGGTGCACGTCCGTGGCGAGCAGGTCGCGCGCACCATCTGGGACTTCACGCATCGGTCGATCTCCGCGCTCGCGGCGCTCCTCACCGAGCGCGGCGTGGCCGAGCGGGCCGGACTCGACCTCTCGGGTGGGCATGTCCTGGCGGATGCGAGCGCCCTCCACGAGGTGGACGGATCGTTTCAGGCCATGGCGGGTGCGGGGCTCCCGGTCGAGTGGTTGTCATCGGATCGCCTACGCCAACTCGTGCCGGGCCGGGGATTTCTCGGCGGGTACCGTATCGAAGGAGGTGGGTGCATCTCTCCGGGGCCGACCGCCGTATTGTTGGCCGAGGCCGCGAAGGAAGCCGGCGCCGGCGTCATCGAGGGGATCGACGTGGGCGACGCACTCCGCAAGGACGGTTCCATGATCTGCGAGACGAGCGAAGGAAAAGTGCGTGCGGAGATGGTTGTGTATGCGACCCACGTGGACTCGCGCCGGTTTTCCGCCTTCCTCGGTGATGAGATCGTACCGATCCGGGGCCAGGGGATGGTCACCAGGCCGGGCCCATCGGTGTTCAAGGGCTCGTTCGCGACGCCGTGGAAGCTCAACGTCTGGAGGAGTGACTCCGAAGGGCGACTCCACCTCGGCGGGTGGCGCCACGACGCTTGGGATCGCTCCTACTGGAAGTTCCGCCCCGCGTTGGACTCGCAACTTCAGGAGCAGGTACAGGGTTGGTTCGAATCTTCGTTTCCCGAGCAGGCGCCGCTCGTGGTCGAGCGTCGCTGGAGCGGCATCTTCGGGTGGACGGCGGATTACCTGCCTCTTGTCGGCCCCTTGCCGGGGCGCACGGCTGAGTTGGTCATTTCGGGCTTCAGTGGCGGTGGCCTACCCTTTGCATTCGAGTCGGGGCGAGTGATCGCCTCGATCGTCACGGGGGGTGAGCCGGTGCCCGGCGGAGACCTCCTGAATCCACGGCGCTTCACGTGACCGATACGTTTCCGGCGCTTGCGGCGGAACTCGAGGGCGTGTTTATCCGGGGCGTGGACGAAGCGATGGGCGACGAAGAGTTCCAGTCGCTCGCGCTTCGAATCTTCGCGCATCAGTGGCGCGCGTGCCGGCCATATCGTGCGTTCTGCGAAGGGCGCGGCGCGACGCCGGAGACGGTGCTCCGGTGGGAAGATGTGCCGGCCGTTCCCGCGACCGCGTTCAAGCACCTCGACCTGCTGTCCGCCCAAGGCGCCCCGGAAGCGGTCTTCCGCACGAGCGGCACTACGGTCGGCGCTGATCGACGGGGTCGCCATCTGGTGCCGAGTCTGGCCCTTTACAGGGCCTCTCTGCTCCCGAACTTCGCGGCGTACCTGTTGCCGGAAGGGGAGCGCATGCCGCTCCTGTCGTTGATCGCCCCTCCTTCAGTTGCACCCCAATCTTCGCTGTCGACGATGATCGGCGCCGTGGCCGGAACGCTCGTGTCGGAGGTTCGTTGGGTCGAGACCCTCGACAACGGCTCGGATGTCGCGGGCTTCATCGCGGCCGCCCGTGACCTGGAGCGCTCGGGCCGCGCCGCCCTCGTGGTGGGTACGGCCTTCGCGTTCGTGCATCTGCTCGACGCCCTGGAGGCGACCGGCGAACGCGTGCACTTTCCCGAAGGCACCCGCATCATGGAGACCGGGGGCTTCAAGGGGCGCTCCCGGGTGGTCGCCCGCGACGCACTCTACCGTGCCATCGCGGATC
Source organism: Longimicrobiales bacterium (assembly GCA_038259715.1). GTDB lineage: Bacteria > Gemmatimonadota > Gemmatimonadetes > Longimicrobiales > Gaopeijiaceae > SZUA-318. The sequence goes on along the minus strand of JBBSOM010000156.1, from coordinate 3,375 downwards.
GGCTCGGGGTGCCCGAGCGCCGCATCGTGAACGAGTACGGCATGACCGAGTTGCTCTCGCAGCTCTACGAACCGGTCCTGCGGGAAGGCCCCGACGTGCCCGGGCGGCATGTGCCCCCCCCGTGGCTGCGTGTGCGCGCTCTGGACCCGATGACGTTGGCGCCGCTCAGCGCGGGCAAGAGGGGGGTGCTGGCGTTCTTCGACCTGGCCAACCTGGGTTCCGTCTCGCATGTCCTCACCGAGGACGTGGGCACGGTGTCCGCGGACGGCGTTCGGCTTCAGGGACGCGCCGTTGGCGCCGAGCCGAGAGGATGCTCGCTGGCGGTGGATGAAATTTTGTTGGCGTCAGGTCGCCCCAGCGGCGCTCGATGAGCTCGGCAGTCGCGCCGTTCGACGCCTGGGCGCTGCCCCGCACCGTACGGTTGCCGCAGGCCGCGCCCACCGAACGCCGCGTCGGATCCCTGACCGTACGCATGTTGTCCGCGGACCCGTTCTGGCTCCGTGCGACCACGCGTGGCGTCCGGGCAGCGGGGACAGGGCTCCGTGCCCTTCCCGTCCGCGAAATCGCGGCGGTGCTCGGCCGGGTCGGTGAACGCTTCCTGATCGGTCGGGATCCGCTTCGGGTGCGGGCTCTGGAACTGCTGCCCGCGACCTCCGGATTGTCTCCGGCCATGGCGGCGGCGGTCTTGGACGGCATGGCGTCCGACTGGTCCGCAGAACGGTTGCTCATGCTCCTCGAGACGGACTTCCTGGATCCCGGGGTGCTCGACGGCTTCGTGGAGTCGGCACAGGGTTCCGTGGCGGCCCTTGGGCCCCGGCTTTGTGCGCAGGTGGTCTCGGGGAGCGTCCCAGGCGTCGGAGCGACGGCGCTGCTCCGCGCGCTGCTCGTGAAGGCGCCGACGGTCGTGAAGCCCGGATGGGGCGACGTGGTCCTCCCGGTCTTGTTCGCACGTGGCATCGCCGAAGAGGAACCGGCCTTGGCCGACGCGGTGGCAGTGGTCTACTGGCCGGGCGGAAGCGACGCGCTCGAAGATGTCCTGCTCCAGGAGGGCGATGTGGTTGTCGCGTACGGCGGGGACGGCCCGGTCCGGTCGCTACGCGACCGCGCTCCGGTCACGACGCGCTTTGTGGCGTACCACCACCGAATGAGCCTCGGCGTTGTGGCACGAGACGCCCTGACGCCGACCGCGCTGCGGCAGGCCGCGTCGGACGTGGCGGGCGCGGTGGCGTTCTTCGACCAGCGGGGATGTGTCTCTCCCCAGGTCGTGTTCGTGGAACGAGGAGGCGCGGTCCTGCCCGCTGCGTTTGCAACCGAGGTCGCGAAGGCGATGGCCGCGCTGGAGGCTTCATTGCCGGGTGGGGTGCTCGACGCTCACGAAGCCGCGGCGCTTCAACAGGCGCGTGCCACTGCCGAGCTACTGGCCTCGTCCGGAGCGGGCGCCACGGTCGACCACGGCGGCACCACGGCTTGGACGGTGCTTTTCGACCCGGACGACGCGATGGAGCCGGCGTGCGTGGGGCGCCTGGTCCGAATCGTGCCCGTCGACGATGCGACCGAGGTCCCCGCGAGGGTGGCCTCCAGGAGTGCCCACCTGCAGACGGTGGGAATCGCCGGTCTCTCGGGCGAACGGCTGCGGCGGGTTGCCGAGGCCTTCGCGGATGTCGGTGCGAGCCGGGTGGCCCCGTTCCAGGACGTCCCCTTCCCTCCACCGTGGTGGCATCACGACGGTCAGGGTCCGCTCAGGGCCCTGGTGAGGTGGGTCGATCTGGTGGACTGAGTAGCCCGAACGCTACTCTTCCTCGGCTTGCTGCTCCGTGCGCCACATGACAATCTGCCGTCCGCCATCGGCTTTTTCCTCGACCCGCACCGTCAGGGAGTCCCCTTCGTCGATACCCAGGTCGTCCCGCATGTCCTGGGGAATGGTGATGCGGCCGCCGACACCGACGGAGACGTCGCCGTAGTACAGCGTACGGTAAATGGCCATCCAGCCTCCTCGCATTGTTGAGCCAGAGCCGCATAATCTACTGAAATCGCGGAGAACGCGCGACGGATGCCGCGTCGTTGAAGGGATTTGTCGGCAGTGTCGTAGTGCAGAGTGGACTTTCCACCGACTGCCCCGAAGGGCGTTCTGCCGCTTCGGCAGCACTCGGGATCCAGCGACCCCATCAAGGAACTCCAGGAGATGAACGCAAACGACTTCGCGGTGCGACTGCGTGGTGTCACCAAACGATTCGGGAAGCACACCGCGGTGTCCGCTCTGGACCTTGAAGTGCCCGAAGGCGTCATCTACGGCTTGCTCGGTCCGAACGGATCGGGCAAGACCACGTCGATCCGCATGATCATGGGCATCCTTCATCCCGACGAAGGCAGCGTCGAATTGTTCGGGAGTGATGCGGACGAGACACGGCGCCGGAGCGTTGGTTACCTGCCGGAGGAACGGGGTGTCTATCGCAAGATGAAGTGCCTCGACCTGATCATCTTCCTCGCCGAGATTCGCGGCGTCCCACGCCGCGAGGGACGGAAGAGGGGCCTCGCTTGGCTCGACCGGCTCGGGCTTCCTGAGTGGGCGGACAAGAGGGTCGAGGACCTGTCCAAGGGGATGCAGCAGAAGATCCAGTTCATCGGAACCGTCATCCACGAGCCTCGCCTCCTGATCCTGGACGAGCCGTTCAGCGGTCTCGATCCGATCAATCAGGACGTGCTCGAGGAGATCGTCCTCGACTTCCATGCCAAGGGCACCACCGTGCTCTTTTCGACACACCTGATGGATCAGGCCGAGCGTCTCTGTGAGCGGGTCTGCTTGATTTCAAGCTCCCACAAGGTGCTCGACGGGGACCTGAAGTCGCTCAAGGCAGCCGAGCGGAAGGGTACGGTGGCGGTCGAGTTCGACGGTCCGGCCGAATGGCTCGAAGGCCCCGAGGTCGCGTCGATCCAGGCAGACAACGGCGTCACGAATCTGACGCTCACGGATGGCGCCGATCACCAGGCGATCCTGCGCCGCGGCGTCGAGGCCGGGGCGACCATCAACCGCTTCGAGCTGGTCGAACCACGGCTGCACGAGATCTTCGTCCGGCACGTGGGCGCGGCGGCGGCCGCGGAAGCCGGCATACCGCAGCGCGTGATCGAAACCGCGGCGCTGGGAGGCGCACGATGATGATGGCTAATGTGTGGGCGGTGATCCGCCGCGAGTACCTGCAGCGTGTACGTTCGAAGTGGTTCATCTTCTCGACGATTGCCGGTCCTCTGTTCATGGTGGCTGCCCTCATCGTCCCGGCCTTGATGCAGTCGAAGGACGAAAAGTCCGAGCGGAACATCGCCGTCGTCGACCGCACCGGGGTGCTCTACGACCGGATGGCCGGGCCGTTGAAGGAGGCC
>JBBSOM010000155.1:0-6507 GCA_038259715.1 Longimicrobiales bacterium | reverse complement strand
GCGGAAGGACTCGGTCGCCCCGTTTTGTACGGCACCACGCAACGCTTTCTGGAACACTTCGGCTTCAAGTCGCTCGAGGATCTGCCACGCCCCGAGGAACTGCCGATCATCCTGCGGGAACGGATTCCGCTCGGTCCCGAGGAGGAGGACGAGCCGGAAGAAGGTGGAAGCGAACAGCTCGTTCTGGGTGGGGGAGAGGGCGTGGAGGCCGACCAGGCCGAGCAAGGCGAACAGGCCGAACAGGGGTGACCCCGGTGGCCGAAAGCATCCGACTTCAGAAATACCTCTCGATGGCGGGACGTGCGTCCCGTCGCGACGCGGAGCGTCTGCTGCTCGACGGGCGGATCCTGGTCAACGGAGCCCGGGTCACCGAGCTGGGAACGCGTGTGGTGCCCGGCCGCGACGTCGTTCGCGTGGACGGCGCGCTGATCGAAGTTGCGCACGTCCAGTGGTTCGCTTTCCACAAACCCCCGGGGGTGCTCACGACGCGCTCCGATCCGCACGGTGGAGCGACCGTCTACGATATCCTTCCGCCGGAGGTGGCCGAACTCAAGTATGTCGGGCGGCTCGACCGCGCGACGGAAGGCCTGCTCCTGTTCAGCAACGATGGCGACGCCATCCACGGGTTGCTGCACCCGAGCAGCGAGGTGGAGCGGGAATACAGGGCGACCGTGGTGGGCGTGCCTTCCCGAGAGACGCTGGCGCGCCTCCGACGCGGCGTCCAGCTCGAAGATGGTCCGGCGCACGCGAAGCGTACGGACCTCGTGGGCCAGGACGGACGAGACGGCGTCGTGACCCTTGTGATGACGGAGGGTCGCACGCGCGAGGTGCGTCGGCTGCTCGAGGCGGTGGGACACCCGGTGCGCAGCCTCATGCGGATCCGATTCGGGCCGATCCATCTCGGACCCCTGCTCCGGGGAGAAGTGCGAGCCCTCACCGGTGACGAGATCGCTCGGCTCGGGGCTGCTGCCGGACGGCGTGAACGGAAAAGGCCGGGATAACCGCCCGGACATCCAGTCGGGACACCGTTTGGCACCCATCCTGCAAGGGTTTTATGATCGAACACCCGGACGCGCTGTCGTCCGACCCCAAGACATTCATCTGGATGGAGGCCTGAACATGGTCGTGCAATCGAAATCCCTGCGTGGACTCGCTGCGGCAGCCACGCTCGGCGTATCGCTTTCGGCGTGCCACTACGTGAAGCAGGATGACCTGGACGGCCGCCTCGCTACGCTCCGCCAGGATGTGTCGACCGAGATGTCCACGCAGGCTGACACGGAGGCGCAGCGCGATGCGCAGCTCTCCCAGCGGGTGGATGGCGTCGAGTCGAAGATGGCTCAGCTCCAGACGGATCTGAACGATCTTCAGCAGCAGTACGACGTGACGGTTCGGCAGTTGGAGAGTTCAATCCGCTTCGACATGCCCGTCTACTTCGAGTTCGACCAGGCGGACGTGCAGGCGCAGGGCCGCGACATCCTGACCCGCTTCAGCCAGATCGCGCAGAAGTACTATCCTGACGCGCTCCTCACGGTCGAAGGCTTCACCGATACGTCCGGGAGCGAGGCCTATAATATCAAGCTCGGCCAGCGCCGCGCGGATGCCGTGAAGGATGTTCTGGTTCAGAACGGTCTTGCCGTTGACGGAATTCGTGCTGTCAGCTACGGCGAGAACAGCAAGCGGCTCGTGGAAGATGGCGCGAAGGGGCCGGGTACCGCCGGTTGGCAGAATCGCCGCGTGGTCGTGGTCATCGATCATGCGACTTCGACGACCAACGCGGCGGTGAGTTCGCGGTGAGCTCATTGAATCGCTGAGGGTCTTCGGGGGTTGTACCCAGGAGCGTCCATCGCTCCCTCGCGACCTCTTACCCGTACCGGGAGACCCCATGCTCACGCACGACCGGCTCGTGAAGCTGTATCGGGACCTCGATGACCAGGATGTTCTCAGTATCTACGTGGACGGAGATCAGCACGATCCGGCACAACGAGACGCCTGGCGTACCCGACTCGACGCCGCTGTCGCGGCCACGCGCCGTTCGCTCTCCGCGGACGGGAACGGTCGCAGCGAGGGTTTCGAGCAAGCATGGGCGCACGTCGCGAGGGAGCTGAGGCCCCTGGGGGACGCCTTCTTGCCGCACCGCGGCTGGGTGGCGTTTGCCACTTCGGGTGGCCTTCGGCACGCGGAAGGGCTGACCGCCGCCATGCCGGACCTCGTCCGCTGGGAGCGCGGCATCCGGGTAGCGCCTTACGTGCGCGCGCTCAAGCAGGAGCGTCCGGTTTACGTAGCGGTGGTGGACAGCCGCCGCGCGCGCCTCTTTGAACACGTGGAGGGAGACCTCCACGAGATGGAGGGACTGCGGGCGGACACCTTCGTCGGTGATTTGACCGACGTCGGTGTCCGCAAGCGCGCTTCACGGACGTCCGGACAACGGGGCGAGACGTCTTCGGATCACGCGCAGCGTATCCTGGACGTGGCATCCGACCGGATGCTCAAGTCCGTCATCGCCGCGTTGGAGGAGCGAGCCGGAGCGCAGGGCGTCCTCGTGCTGGGGGGTACGCCTGAGATGGTCCACCGCTTGGCCACGGCGCTTCCGCGTCGGTTTGCGGATCGAGTGGAGGAGCGGCCTGCGCTCCACTTCGACATGACCGTGCCCGAGGTCCGCCAGGAGGTTCGGTCGGCTGCGGGGGATCTACGCGAGCGCACGCACCTGCGTCTGGTGCAGGAGTTGGCCGATGCCGCGCGTTCGGGAGGCAATGGTTCACTCGGAGCGGAGGACACGGAAATCGCACTGCGGGAAGGGCGAGTGGACACGCTCCTGTTGTCGCGCGATTTCATTCAGAGCCAGCCTGATTACGCCGACCAGTGCGTGGGCACGGCGTTCGCGCAGGGTGCGGACGTGGAGGAAGTGAGTGGGGAAGCCGGCGAACAGCTCGATCGGGAAGGGGGTGGAGTGGTCGCACGACTGCGCTTCCGAACCGAGCGAGAGGTTGTATCTTCTCCCGACCGGGCCCGTAGCTCAGTCGGTTAGAGCAGTGGACTCATAATCCATCGGTCGCAGGTTCGAGTCCTGCCGGGCCCACTCGAAACCAATCGGCCATGCGCTCAGGCCTCCGCCACGTCCTCGAGCAGGACGAGCAGGTGGTCGGGCTGTCCCTTGGCCGTGCGCACCAGACCGGTTCGCGTTCGGGCCCACATCACTTCGCCGTCCGCCGCCAGGAAGCGCCGTTCGGCCGCGCACGTGTCCGCGGCGCCGGACGCGACCCGGGCGACTTCGGCGGCGAGCGCGTCATGGTCTCCAGGGTCGGCGAGTTCCGCGAGGGGACGGCCGCGGAGCGCTTTGGGCGTGTATCCGAACGTGCGCAGGAACGCCGGGTTCGCATCAAGGATCGTCCCCTCCAGGTCGGTCAGGACGATCGAGACACCACTCCCGTCGTAGATCCACCCAAACCGAGCTGCGCGTCCGTGCAGGTCGTGTGCCTCCCGCTCGTCCGTGACGTCCTCGACCGCGCCTTCGATGTAGAGCGTCCTTCCGTGTTCGTCGCGATGGGAACGCGCCGCGTTGCGCACGTGGACCACCTCGCCATCGGGCCGCTTCAGGTCCGTCTCGAAGCCCCGCACCACGCCGAACTGGTCCAGCCGGTCGAGAAACGTCTGCCTGTGCGCCGGATTCACGAAGAAGTTCCGGGCGTATTCAAACTCGAGCAGGTCACGCCCTGGGTTGTCCAGCAGGTTGACGAGCGCCGGGTTTACGTCGACCAGCGCGCCATTCTCGCTCGTGCGATACAGACCGATCGGCAGGTGGTCGAACATCGACCGATGGCGGGTCTCGCTTTCGCGGAGCGCGGTTTCTGCTCGCACGCGCTCGATGGCGTAGCGTATGGACCGTTCGAGCAGGTCGGGGGCCACACTGCTCTTGTCCAGGTAGTCGGAAACGCCCGCCGCCATCGCCTCGACGTCCACCTCGTAGCGGCCCTTGCCGGTCAGCAGGATCATCGGAGCGCGATTCAGGACCTCACGCGCTCGGCGCACGAGTTCGATGCCGGAGTCGTCTCCGATCATGTAGTCGATCAGATAGACGTCGTGTACGCCCTTCGCGATGGCGCTGGCCCCCTCCTCGAACGTCTGGGCGCATTCGAGTTCGAACCTGGCGGTGGGGATCTGGTTCAGAACGGCTCGCGTAAGGACGAACGCAGCCTCGTCGTCGTCGATCAGGAGCACCCGCACGGGGGCTTCTTCGGGCATGACGGAACCTCGGGAGGGCAGGCCATCGGGGGTGAAACAGGGCGAAGCTACCTCCCGCCCCTGAAGCACGAAAGAACCCCGGAAGTCCAGCGGACTCAGTCGCCTTCTGGTTCGGGAGGGCGTCGGGTCCGCTTCACGTCCGCCCGGCGCTTTTTTTCGCGGAGACGGCGTTCTTTCTCCCCACGGGGAACCTTGGTGCCGACCCGGGGCGTCCGGCGTCGGTTGCGGCGTTCGAGCCTTTCGCGCAGGCGTTTGAGCGCAAGTTGACGGTTCCGGTACTGACTGCGTTCATCACGGGCGGTGATCCGAACGCCGGTCGGCTCATGGACCAGGCGAACCGCGCTCTCCGTGCGGTTCTGGTGCTGGCCTCCGGGCCCTCCCGCGGTGAACGTCTCGACGCGGCACTGGGCGAGTAACTCCGCGTCGCTCTCGGGGATCGGAAACGGGTCCGGTGGGGAAAGGGGCTCGGGGACCATGAGGAAAGGTACCATGGCACAATGTCGCGGTGGAGGGTATTGTGCGCCGCGCGCCGCCCGGGCCCGTTTCGTGGAGCACCGTCGCGCAATACCTCCGGACCCACCCCATGACCTTCGAACGTTCTGATGAGAATCCCGGCGCCAGGTTTCTTTTCGTACTGGCGTGCCTGGTGGTCGTGGTCTATGGGTTGAAATATGCGGCGCCGATCCTGCTCCCGTCGACGCTCGCGGTCTTCCTTGCCGTGCTGAGTTCGCCGATCATGCTTTTCCTCCAACGCAGGAGGGTTCCGGCCGCGATCGCGATCGGCATCACCGTGATGGTGGTGATGAGCATCTTCGGACTGGTGATCCTTCTGGCGGGCCAGTCGGTGGCGGAACTGCAGACCCAGTTGCCCCGCTACGCGGTACGCTTGCAGGACCTCCAGGAGCAGTGGATCCGCGCCATCGAGGCTCGGCTGGATCTGAACGTCGGGGAGTACATTACGACGGACCTGATCAATCCGGCCACCGTGGTGGATCTCGCCCAGACCGCGTTGGGCCGCATCGCGCAGCTCGTGTCGACGACCTTCCTGGTCTTCCTGATCACGATCTTCATGCTCGGAGAGGCGACGGTGTTTCCCGCGAAGCTGCGCTCGATCTTCGGCGATGGCATCAACGACGAGGGTCGGCTCACCACCGTGGTGACGGAAATCCAGAGCTACCTCGGCATCAAGACCGCGGTCTCGCTGGCCACGGGGCTCATTCTCGGTGTCTGGTGCTACGTGATGGAGCTGGACTTCCCGATCCTGCTCGGACTCTTGGCGTTCCTGCTCAACTACATCCCCACCGTCGGGTCGATCATCGCGGGCGTTCCGGCCGTCCTGCTGAGTCTGATCCTCCATGGGACGCTGGCTCACGCGCTCCTGGTGACAGGGGGGTACGTCGTCGTGAACACCCTCTTCGGCAACATTCTCGAGCCGAGCCTGATGGGGCGCCGCCTTGGGCTCTCGACCCTGGTCGTGATCCTCTCGTTGTTGTTCTGGGGATGGGCATGGGGCCCGATCGGGGCGCTCCTCTCGGTGCCGCTCACCGTGGTGGTGAAGATCTGGCTCGAGAACACTCCGGACCTCTCCTGGGTAGCCATTCTCCTCGACAAGTCGCCTCCACCCCGGGCGCTGGCGTCTGACGCCGTTTCCGGGGTGGACGACGACCTCGCTGTGTAACCTCCCTTCGATCCAACTCCGCACACGCGACCTATCCTATGCCCAGAGTCTCCTTCGACGCCCTGCCCGACCACGGACGCGTGTGGGTCTTTCCCGCCACCCGTACCCTCCACGACGACGAGGTGGCGCGCCTGCTCACCGAAGTCGACGCCTTCCTCGACGGGTGGGCGGCGCACGGCGCTCCGCTGACGTCAGCACGTGAGTTGCGAGAGGGCACGTTCCTGCTCATCGGCGTGGACGAGGACGCGTCTCAACCGTCGGGGTGCTCGATCGACGCGCTCGTGAACCGCCTGGAGGTCCTCGCGAGCGAGTTGGGCGTCGGCCTCGTGGAGCACGGGCCCGTGTGGTATCGGGATGGCCACACGGTTCGCTCGGTGTCGCGGGCGGACTTTCGTGCGCTGGTCCGGGACGGGGTAGTGGACGCTTCGACGCAGGTGTTCGACACGACACTCACCCGGCTCGACGCGTTGCGAAGCAGAGGCCTCGAGCGCCCGGCACGGGATTCGTGGCACGGGAAGGCGTTCTTCCGGGAATCCGCGGCGGGCTGAAGTCAGCGCTCCAGAGAATCCCGTAGAAACTCGGCCAGGAAG
>JBBSOM010000154.1:0-6527 GCA_038259715.1 Longimicrobiales bacterium | reverse complement strand
TGCTTGGTTCCTGGGATGGGCACGATGTCCTCGCCCTGGGCCAGCACCCAGGCCAGCGCCAGTTGCGCGGGCGTGCAGCCCTTGTCCTTCGCAAGCTGCTCGACGTTCTCGACCAGCCGCAGATTCTTCTGGAAATTCTCGTCCTGAAAGCGCGGATTGTTGCGGCGGTAGTCGCCCTCGTCGAGATCATCGGGACTCGCGTACGCGCCCGTGAGAAATCCGCGCCCGAGCGGGCTATAGGGCACAAAGCCGATGCCGAGCTCACGGCAAGTATCCAGTATCTCGTCTTCGGGATCGCGGGTCCACAGCGAGTACTCGGTCTGGAGCGCCGTAATCGGATGCACGGCGTGGGCGCGACGGATGGTTTCGGGGGCGGCTTCGGAGAGTCCGAGATGCCGCACCTTGCCTGCCTTCACCAACTCGGCCATGGCGCCGACCGTTTCCTCGATCGGCGTGTCGCGATCGACGCGGTGCTGATAGTAGAGATCGATATGGTCTGTCGCGAGCCGTTTGAGGCTCGCCTCGCAAGCCTCGCGGACGTATTCCGGCCGGCCGTTGATGCCGGCGAATGCGCCGTTGGGACCGCGCACGTTGCCGAACTTCGTCGCAAGCACGACCTCGCCGCGACGGTCGCGGATGGCGCGGCCGACGAGTTCCTCGTTGCGGCCCACGCCATACACGTCGGCGGTATCGAGGAAGCTGACGCCGAGATCGAGCGCGCGATGGATGGTGGCGATGGATCCTGCTTCGTCTCTTGCGCCATAAAACTCGCTCATGCCCATGCATCCGAGGCCGAGCGCGGACACGTTCAGTCCATCGGATCCGAGGGTGCGTGTCAGCATGCTGGCTTCTCCTATCCAGGCTTCCAGTGGTCTTGTTCGCCGGTCTTTCGGGCGATCACAGTTCCTCTTGCAACAATGAGCCCACTTGATGCAGCACACCTTCGTTGCGGACGTAGAAGGTCCACTGTCCGCAGCGTTGCGCGTCGATCAACCCGGCCCGCTGAAGTTGGGCGAGATATTGAGAGGCGGCGGATTGCGACAGGCCCAGCTTCTTCTGAACCTCGCCCACGCAGACCCGCCGACCGCGGCATTCACCGTTCGGCGCCGGGCCGAAGTGCTTCTCCGGATCCCGCATCCAGCGCAGGATCTTGAGCCGCGACTCGTTCGCCAGCGCCTTGAAAATCGCCACCTCGTCCATTTATCAATGTATCACGATATTGTGATATATCAACCTTTGGAACTCCCCGTGGCGGGCCACCAAGAAGGCAGCCCCGATTGTGGGGTCACGTGCCGCCGGCTCAGGGCCGATAGGTCAGGTTCAGCCCGCCGTAGAAGGTGGCCTTGTACGGGCCCGGCAGGTACATGTGCGGATTGGCCGTATCCAACTTGTGGTTCATGAACACCTGCGTGTAGTAGAGGCTGTTCCCCAGGTTGTGCCCGCCGGCGAAGGCGTTGATATGGAAGCGGGATCCGACGTCCCCGGAATATCCCAGTTTGGTATCCAACAACGAATAGCTCGGCGCCCAGCGGGTGTTGTCGTAGGCGATCGGAAGGTCGTCGTTGTACTGGTAGGTGACGTTCGCGTAGATCCCCGAGCTGAGCCCGGCGTCGATGCCCACGTTGAACATGGTCTGCGGCACACCGACCACCCTGTTGCCGGAGTAGTCGACGGTGTTCGCATCGTTGTTGTTGTCGCTCCGGAAATCGTCGTACTTGAAGTCGGAGTAAGTGTAGGACATGAACGGACGCAGTCGCGCCAGCGGCTTCGAAGGATCGTCGATAACAGCATAGGATGCGCTCAGCTCGAGACCGCGGTCACTCTGGTCACCGGCGTTTACCGTGTAGCTGTAGAGGACGGTTCCGTCCGTGTCGAAAACGGCCTCCGAACTCAGCTTGTCCTTGACGCGCAGATCGAACAGCGAGAGCTCGTAGGAGAGTCGACCGTTGACGAGGTGACCCTTCGTGCCAACCTCGTACTGTGTCGCGCGCTCGGGGTCGAGGGCCGTGTTGGGCTCGCCCGTATACGAGATGACAGCATCGGAAGCGGTGGGCGGGGAGTAGCCCTGGCTCACGCTCGCGTATATGGATGCGTCCGAACCGAGCAGCTTGAGCAACGCGAACCGCGGGGTGAGGACCGGATCGAACGTCTTGCGGCCCGAGCCGTCCAGATGCGTCGGGTTGGCCGAACTGGCCATCCGATCCGTGATCGCGTATTCGATGAAGTTCGCGCTCAGGCCCGCGGTGACGGTGAAGTCGGCCGGCAGGCGGAGCGCCCACTGCGTGAACAGGCTGGACTGCTGGGTGGCGGTGGAGAGGTCACTCCGAAGCCCACCGCGAACGCTGTTGCTGAGGCCGTAGCCCTGCGCGAAGCTGTTCGTCTTCTGGAACTCGCCGCCCGAGGTCCCGTTCAAGGGCAAGGAGCCCAGCCCGACGTCCGTATTGAACAAGACCCGCGCGCCGAACGACTGGTTCGAGCTGGTGTTGATCCCCGCGGCGTACACGTCCTCGCGAGTGTTGCCGGTGTAGAAGGCCGTCGCCGCGCTTTCGACATGGTCGCTGAACCGGTAGCGGTGTGACACACCCGCACGGAAGCTCTCGAGATTCTGCCGCGCGTTGTTCTGAATATAGCGTTCCTCACCGGTGTTCAGCTTCTGGAAGAACTGCAGACTGTCGAGCTCGCCGGCGCGCAACTCATGCGTATTCGCGTAACTCACGAAGGTGGAGATCGTCTGCGTGTCGGAAGGCCGGAACTCACCGAGGAAGCTGCCGAAGTCCTTCCTCGAGTCACTATGGATCCGGTAGCTGTCGTACCCCTGGTGGCCGTACGAGAGCAGGGTCGTCGCACCGTCGCTCACGTTCGTCAGCCGGGTGGTGGAGTGCACCAGGCCATAGCTGCCCCCCTGCGTCTGCTGCGAGATCGCTGTCCCCAACTCGTTGGGCAACTCCGTGTTGAGCTTGACGACGCCGCCGATCCCGCTGCCGTACATGATCGAACCCGGTCCCCGGATGATGTCGACGCGTCCGAGACTGGCAAAATCGACATCGTCCAGGATCGTGCGACCCTCGGCATCCGTTACCGGGATCCCGTTGTAATAGGCCTTGTACCCGGAACCGGTGAAGTTCTGGCTGTCATCGCCCGTCCCATAGCCGCGGATCGTGAACGTGTTGCCACCCGACATCGTCCGCGCCTGCATGCGTACACCCGGCGTGAGGTTGACCGACTGCCGCAGAAAGAGTCCGGAACTGCGGTGCAGCTCCTGTGGCGAAAGCGTGGTCACGGACTCGGGCTGCCGCACCGCAGCGCGCTGCGCGCTGCCCACGACGTTGATGGCCGACAGGTTCGTCACCTTGGGGTCGAGCCGCACCTGAAGCGATACGCCACAGCGGTTCACCGTACGCTGCATCGACTCGTAACCGAACTTCGTGAAGGTGAGCGTCGTCTCCGCAGAACAGCGAAGCGTGAAACGTCCCTCGCCATCCGTCTGAACGGTCGCGCCCGTAGCAGCATCCGCTACCGCAACGCCTGCGAGGCGCGCGTTGCCGAACCCGTCGACCACGGTGCCGGTGATGGACGTCTGTGCCGCCGCCCGGGCGGCCGGCACGAGCAAGGCAACGAGCAAAAGCAAACGCAAGGTTCTCATGAGCGAATCGGTAGAGTGGGCGCTTAACGCAATGCGGTCCACCAGGCGCCGTGGTCAGGAACGCGATTCATGAATTGTTCATGAATTGGACACACTACCGAAGAATACGTCACCCGACAAGCATTGGGGAGGCGTACGTGGTCACGGTGCACGATCCACTATTCACTATCCCCGCCCCCGCCCCAGGTATTTCAGCGTGGCCTCGGTGCGCGAGCGCACGTGCATCTTCTCGTAGATGTGGCGGATGTGCGTGCGCACGGTATCGAGACTGATGAAGAGCCGCTCGCCGATCTCCCGGTAACGGAATCCTTCGGCGATCAGCGCCAGGATCTCCTCTTCGCGGGGGGTCAGGGACTCCGTCACGGCCGGATCGGGGCGCGGCCGATGAAAGGTCTCGACGACGCGCCGCGCGATGGCGCTCGACATCGGTGAACCCCCCGCGTGCAGCATCGCGATGTCGCGCAGGAGCCGCTCGGGCGGGGTCGTCTTCAGCACGTAGCCGGTGGCGCCCGCCGACAGCGAGTCGAAGATGCGGTCGTCGTCCTGGTAGACGGTGAGCATCATGATCTGAATGCTTGGCCACCTCGCTTTGATGCGGCGGGCGGCCTCGATGCCGGAGATGCCGGGTAGCTCGATGTCCATGAGGATCACGTCGACCGCCGTGGACTCGAGCAGGGCCAGGGCGTCTTCGGCCCGCTCGCACGCCCCGGCGCACACGCAGCCGTCGGCCGTGTCGATCAGGTGGGCGAGCCCGGTGCGCACGTCGGGGCGGTCCTCGACCAGCACCACGCGGATCGGCGGGGAGGGCCCCGCCTTTTCGTCGGTCACGGCTCCACCTCCGGACCGGGGAGCCGGAGGTCGACTTCGGTGCCGGCGCCTGTCGGCGGGGACCCGATCCGGAGCGTGCCTCCTGCGGCCGCGGCGCGCTCGCGCATGTTGCGCAATCCGTCGTGGCCGGAAGCGGGACCGGCTTCGGGTTCGGCTCCGGCCGGGAGTCCCCGGCCGTCGTCCCGGATCACGAGTCGCAGGGCGTCGGGTTCCACCGTCAGGCGCACGCTTACCCGTGTCGCGTCTGCGTGGCGGATCACGTTGGCCAGGGCCTCCTTCAGCACCAGCAGCAGCGTGCGTCGTGCCTCCGCGCCCACGTCCGGGACCCTGCTCGTTGGCGGGAAGTCGAGGTCGGCCGCGAGCCCCGCCGATTCGAGCATCTCGGCGGCGTATTCACGCAGATAGGCGCCGACGCGCCGGCCGTCGTTCACCGGATCGATCGCCCAGATGATGCCGCCGATGGCATCGAGGGCGCCGCGACTCTTGCGGCCGATGCGCTTAAGCTGCTCCAGCACCGGGCGGGGCGCGCCGGCTTGCGCCAGCGTCATGTCGCTCAGGATCGCGATCTCGGTCAGGCTCGCGCCCACCTCGTCGTGCATGTCGCGCGACAACCGCACCCGTCCGCGTTCGAGCGCCTGGGCTGCCCGGGCCCGAACGAGCTCGGCCCGGTAGCGCGCGCGGCTGAGCAGTACGGCGACCCCCGCGATCGCGGTACCGAGCAGGGCCAACACTCCGGCCCGGAACCAGGTCGTCTCGTAGGCCGAGGGCTCGACCCGCACCCTCACCCGAGCCTCGAGCGGACCCCAGACCCCGTCTTCGTTCGACCCCCGCACGCGAAACGTGTAGTCGCCCGGAGGAACGTTCGTGTAGGTGGCGCGGCCCGCGGTGCCGAGGTCGCGCCACTGGGCGTCGAAGCCGTCGAGCATCGCGCGGTAGCGGTTGCGGTGCGGATTCACATAGCTGAGCGCCGCGAAGTCGAAGGCGAAGGTGTACTCGTCCGGTCGGACGCGCACCGTGGCGTCGGGCCCCAACGGTTCGCGACGGCTACCGGACTGTGTGGCACGCTCCACGGCGGTGACGACGACCGGCGGCGCGTAGGGGTTCTCGCGGATGCGCGCGGGATGGAACCAGGTGACGCCCAGATCGCCGCCGAAGAAGAAGGTGCCGTCGCGCGCCTCGAGGTAGGCGTTGCGATTGAATTCGACGTTGCCGATGCCCGTGGTGCGGTCGTAGGTGCGCACCTTCGCGCCCAGGGGCTCGTCGGGGTCGACCATCGCGAGTCCGCGGTTGGTCGAGACCCAGAGCCGTCGGCGATCGTCTTCGAGGACGCCATAGACGGCGTTGCTCGGCAGGCCGTCGGCGGTCGTGTACCGCTCGATGAGGTGGCCCCCGGCGCCGAACCGGTAGAGTCCGCTGTTCGCACCGACCCAGGCGTCGCCGCCGCGCGAGAAATGGAAGGCGAGCACGCCGTCGAGGCCGCCCGTATCGGGGAGGCGCTCGCGCGCTCCCGTGTCGGGATCGACCCGGTCGATGCCGTCGGCGGTGCCGACCCAGAGGCGGCCGTCGGGGGCCACGCCCAGATAGCCGGTCCCGCGGAGGCCAACGACCCGGCGCACGCGAAACGTCGCCGACTCCGGGTCGAACCAGGGTAGGGTGTCGACACAGCCGTTCGGGCAGGGTGCCCAGATCCGGCCCGTCGCGTCGAGCTGGAGGTCCTGCATCGAGTTGAGGATCAGACCGTCGGGAACAAGCTCCCGGGGCACGCGCGCGAATGAGCGGGCCCGCTGCCCATCGGCAGGGCGACGGCCGAGTCCGTCGGAGGTCGCGAGCCAGAGGGTGCCGGCATGGTCGACCTCCAGATCCCAGACCACATCGTTGGGGAGCCATGGGGGGCCGGCGGGGTTGCCCGAGTCGACAGGGCCGTGTCGGAAGCGGTCGACGCGGTCCCGGGCGCGGTCCCAGCGATTCACGCCGCCCCCGATGGTGCCGATCCAGATGGCGCCGTCGGCGCCCTCGGCAAGCGCCGACACGAGTCCGGAACCGAGCGAGTTGGTGT
>JBBSOM010000153.1:0-6556 GCA_038259715.1 Longimicrobiales bacterium | reverse complement strand
CTGAGTCTGATCCGCCGCTCTATGCTCGGCCTGATCGACACCGCGCTGCCGAGCGAGACGCTCCAGGTCATCGCGGACGTGCTCGGTGCCTACGCGGACCAGGGCGTGCGCTACCACGCTCTGCGGACGCGCCAGGCGGGGCAGCGCCGCTTCATCGCGTTCCACGTCCTGGTGCCCGGCGCGTGGTCCGTGCAGAAGGGTCACGAGCTTCTGGAGGAAATCGAGGAGCGTGTGCGGGAGCGCGTCCCGATGAGCTCCGTGTTCACCCACCTCGAGCCGGTCGAGGATCCGACCTCGTGGCACGACACGGAGCTCGAGCGGCATGAGGTACGGGAGGGGCAAGAAGCACAAGAGAGAAGCTGATCGGCTTTCGCCCCGGTGCGGCGGTGGGAGCGGCGCTGGCCGTTCCGCTCACGTTCTGGGCGGTGAAGAGGACCGCGCCCCGTCAGGGACGGCGCGCCACGACCTCCGCGGAAAACACCCACCCTTCGCCGTCCGACGCGCCCCATGCGCCGTGCGCGAGGTCCAGCCGAAGGGTGCGTTCGCCCAGTTCGGCGCGCAAACCCGCGCCGGCATCCAGCCAGGTCGGGGCCGAGCCGGGCCGCGCGGTGCGCCACACATGGGCGCCGTCGGCGAAGAGCGCGGGACCGATGCGGAGCGGCCCGATCCGGCGCAGGATGCCCCGTTCGACCGACAAGTGGACCAGGCCGCGCCCGAAGGCGGCGCCGTCTATGGCGTCGCCGTGCACCAGCGGATGCGCGCGCAGAAGTGCGTCGCCGAAGCGTCCGGTGCCGGCGCCCCACCAGAGCATCCGTGGTGCGTCGGCCGAAGTGACGGCTATGCCGGCGTCCAATTGCCAACCGCCCGCGTCGCCACGGGGAAGGCGCGCCTCCAACCCCATCGACGCTCGGCCGAAGGACCGGGCGCTCCCCGCCCAGCCTTCGCCCAGGACGCGCGCCCGTACCCGGTCGGTGGCACCGCTGAGTGTGACGCCCATAGATGCGTTGCCGATCCGGCCCAGACCCGTCCAGCGATCGAGGCCGGCGCCGGCCTCGAAGCGCGCGCCGGCCGTCACCCAGCGGGTGAGGCGAACGCGGGCGCCGAGGCGCTCGTCCACGACCGCGTCCCGGGCCTCCGCGGAGCCGTCGAGACGGAAGCGCGCGCGGTGCCACGTGAGATCCACCGAGAGGACGCCCGGAAGCGGCGAAGCCAGGGCACCGCGTTTCGCATGTGGGCCACCATGCCTTCGTGATTGTGACTGTCCCCCGAGGCGACGCGGCCGTACCCTGAGAGGACGCGTCCGGTCGCGTCCGGATCGCAGCGTTCCGCCCCATCACCGGAGATGTCATGCGTCACGTTCCCACGCCGCGCCGGGGAGCGCCAATCGCTTCCATCCCCCGCCCGATCATGTGGGTGGCCTGTCTTGCCGCCGCCCTCGCACCGACGACCGTCGTCGCACAGAGCGCCGCGTCCCGTGATGTCTTGAGCGCCCCGGATGTCTTCGACATGGAATTCGCCGCGGACCCGCAGATCTCTCCCAACGGAACGCGCGTGGTGTACGTGCGCCAGTTCTCGGACGTCATGACCGACGAGCGGTACAGCAGCCTCTGGCTGGTGAAGGCGGACGGCAGTGAGGAACGCGCTCTCACCACCGGCAACTTCTCCGACACGTCTCCCCGCTGGTCGGACGACGGTACACGACTGCTTTTCGTGTCGGACCGCGACGGGTCCTCGCAGGTGTGGGTGTACTGGATGGACACGGGCCAGATGACGCGCGTGACGAGCGTCCAGCGCGCCCCGCACGACCCTGCGTGGTCTCCCGACGGAACGTGGATCGCATTCACGATGCTCGTGCCGCAGGAACGGCAGAAGATCGCCGATGTGCCGACGCCGCCGAAGGGCGCTACCTGGCATGCCCCCGCCCGTGCTCTGGACCGACTCATCTACCAATTCAACGGAGTGGGCGAACTGGAGGCCGGATACGCGCACCTCTTCGTGGTCCCGTCCGAGGGCGGCACCGCCCGTCGGCTATCCAGCGGCGATGGCAACTTCGGGGGTGGGGACGGCCGGGGCTCCGGCACGCCGTCGTGGTCGCCCGACAGCAAACAGATCCTGATCTCCGCCAATCTGCGCCCCGACGCCGAGATCGAGAGCCGGGACACCGAAATCTACACCTTCGACAGGGCCACCGGAGCGATGCGCTCGCTCACCGACCGGCGTGGCCCCGACAACGGGCCGGTGGTCTCTCCGGACGGCAAACTGGTCGCATACACAGGCTTCGACGACCTCCACCAGGGGTACCAGGTCACGAAACTCTACGTGATGAACCGCGACGGGTCGGGCGCACACGTCGTCGCTCCAGACCTGGACCGGAGTGTCGTCGACCCACGGTGGGCCGCGGACGGCTCGGGCCTCTTCGTCCAATACGACGATCAGGGCGACACCAAAGTCGGGTTTGCACCGCTCGACGGGGGCTCGGTGCGCCCGCTCGCGGACCATGTCGGTACCGGCGGCTCATCCTATTCGGGCGGCAGCTACACGGTCGCGCTCAACGGCACCCTCGCGTTCACGTACTCCACGCCCAACGTCCCCGGCGACGTTGCCGTCGACGGACCGGGGGACACCCCGAGCCGTGTGCTCACCGCGGTCAACGAGGACCTGCTCGGCCACAAGACGCTCGGCGCCACCGAGGAGTTCTGGTACGAGTCCTCGAAGGACGGCCGCCGCATCCAGGGCTGGATCATCAAGCCACCGGACTTCGACCCGTCACGGAGCTACCCGCTTCTGCTCGAGATCCATGGAGGCCCCTTCGCCAACTACGGAGATCGGTTCGACGTCGAGAAGCAGGTATGGGCCGCGGACGGCTTCGTCGTTCTCTACGTGAACCCGCGCGGCAGTACGAGCTACGGCGAGGAGTTCGGGAACCTGATCCACCACGCGTACCCCGGCGACGACTTCTACGACCTCGACTCGGGTGTCGACGCGGTCATCGCGAAGGGATACGTCTCGCCCGACAGCCTGTACGTGACGGGAGGCTCCGGCGGCGGTGTTCTCACCGCGTGGATGATCGGGCGCACCGACCGCTTCCGCGCGGCCGTCGTGCAATACCCGGTCATCGACTGGTACTCGTTCGCGCTCACGTCGGACATCCCGTCGACCGTGAACCGGTACTGGTTCCCGGGGCCGCCCTGGGAGAACCTCGAGCAGTACCACGAGCGGTCCGTGATCTCACTCGTCGGGCACGTGAAGACGCCGACGATGATCATCACCGGCGAGGCGGACCACCGCACGCCGATGTCCGAGTCCGAGCAGTACTACCAGGCCCTGAAGATCGCGGGCGTCGAGGCCGTGCTCGTGAAGGTGCCGGACGAGCCGCACGGCATCCGGCGCTTCCCGAGCCACCATATGCAGAAGATCGCGTACATCCAGGGATGGCTGGACCGGTACCGCGGCCCCGCGAAGCAGCCCATCAGTCAGGAATAGGGAGGTTGGGGCGGCGCAAGCCTGTCCGCCTTTCTTCTACCACGGGTCGCCGGGCCGGGCGGGGTTGTCCCACCCGCCCCAGCGACCCACACGTCAGTGGATCGGTTCACCCTTCTCGACCTGCGGCAACCCGTACTTCAGCCAATCGGGCGCCGCGGCACCCGTCAGGTAGTAGTCGAAGAACTGCTTCATGCGGATCTGGAAGTCGATCTGGTTCGGCTTCTTGGCCAGGTGGTGCGGTTCGCCCGGATAGGACAGCAGGATGACCTTCTTCCCGTTGCGGCGCGCCGCGTTGTAGAACTCCAGCCCCTGGTGCCAGTCGACCGCGGTGTCCGAGGTGCCGTGCAGGATCATGAAGGGCGTGGTGATCTTCGTGACGTTGAAGAGCGGCGACTGCTCCTCATACAGATCGGTGTGGTTCCATGGCGTGACGTTCTCGCCCATCCGTACTTGCCCGATCTCCATGATGCCCTGCTGGACGGTGCCGCTCCCCGGGTACAGCTCGTCGTAGAAGCTGATCAGGTCGGTGGGCGGCGCCCCCGTGACAACGGCCGCGAACATGTCCGTCTGCGTCAGGATATACGAGGACTGGTACCCGCCCCAACTGTGTCCCTGGAGCCCGATGTGCGCGGGGTCGGCGTACCCCAGGTCGATGACCTTCCGCACCGCGCTCGTCACGTCGTCGACCGCGGATGTTCCCGGCGTCCCGATGGTGTAGACCACGTCCGGCTGGAGCACCAGGTATCCGTTCGACGCATAGGTGGACATCTGGGGACGGTCGTCGAAGCGCGGCATCGAGAAGCTGTGATGCGTGTTGGACACGATCTCGTAGAAGTAGACGATCATCGGATACTTCTTCCCGGGCTCATAGCCGGCCGGGAGCGTGAGCGTGGCCTGAAGGTGGTTGCCGCGGCTGTCGGTATAGTCGATGAGCGGGGCCTTCGTCCCCCACGCATATTCCGGGAGGAACGGGTTGGCGTCCGTCACCTTCTTGGGCGCGCCGAACGACGTATTCGAGGTCCAGTGGTCCGGGAACTCCGCGAACGTCTGCTCGGTGAAGATCACGCGGTCCGCGTTCTTCGCCTTCGCCAGTTGTCCAATCTGTTTGTCGGTGTAGATGAGCGGTGTCGGCTCCTGGCCCGGCGCCAGGGTCCAGTAGCCGGTCTGCTTGGTGGTGTCGCCGTAAGCGGACAGCATGATCGGCTTGGTCAGGTCGACACCGTGGTCGTCCGGGTCCGGCCCGCCCCCGAAGCCGAAGCGCCCTCCCGGACCTCCTCCGTCCAGGTCGAGCCGCTCGACACGGAGTTGGATCCGGCGCGCCTTGCCGACGCCCTTCGTCAGGTCGACCGGCCGGGCTCCATCCTCCAGCGGAAGGCGCCACACGTCATACTTGCTGTAGAGGAGGACCGATCGACCATCGCTCGACCAGCCACCCACGCCCCAGACCGGGAGCTCATAGGGATGGTCGTCGTCGGTATCGACGAAATTCATGCCTCCGTCGATCTGAAGGCTCTTTCCGGCGCGGGCGTCGTACGCGTAGACATGCTGGTCCTGCAGATAGAGGAACCACCGGCTGTCCGGCGACGTGCCCATCGTACGCCACAACTTCGTGGCGATCGGCGAGCGTTCTCCGGTGGAGGTATTCACGCGGTAGTAGTCCGCGTGGCTCCCTCCCCACGCGACCTCGCCACGGTACGTGGTATCGTTCCGGCCGACCCCCCACGACCCGTCCGGAACCACCTGGACGGTGGCCATCGCACTGTCGGCCAGTTGAACGAACCGGCCCGACGGCACCAGGACGGCCGACGCCAGCGTCGCGTGCAACTCGCGCTGCAAACGCACGATCTGAACCGATTGCACCTCCGCGTCCTTCCAGTGCCAGATGTCGACATCGGCCCCGCTCTTCGCGCTGTCGGGGATCTCCGCCTCCTGCTGCTTGATCCCGACGATGACCCGCGAGCCGTCCGGCGCCCAATGCGGCGTCGTGTACTCGCTCAGGACGTAGCCCTTCGGGAAATCGGATGCCGTCGCGGGGTCGAGTAGCGTGCGCTTACCGGCGCCGGCGTCGAGCCCAGTCCACGCCAGGAGCACGTTGCCCTTCTGCTTCATGCCCTTGGCCTTGCTCCCTCGAAGCGCGGCCAGATTCGAGCCCTTCTCGCTCCACGCCAATGCATCGAAATCCTCCGGTGCGGCGTCGAGCGCCCGCGTGCCCCCATCGGCGAGCCTCAGCAGGTACACGCCGTTCCCCAGGTGGTCGACCGCGTCGATGGTGTAGGCCAGCCTGTCACCGGCATCGTCGAACGCGTATTGGCCGACGTTGCCGATATTTCGTGTCGTCCCGTCGGCCAGGTCCCGCACGAGCAAGTCCGAGCCGTCGTGCGTCGTGTCGGCGCGCGCGGTCTTGTTCAGGTGCACGGCCACGGTGGCGGACCCGTTCGCGAACGCGAAGTCCTTCGCGTTCGGCGCGTCCCATTTCTCGCCGGTCGCCAGGTTCATGAGTTCGAAGCGTTTGGCTTCAGCTCTGCCGGCCTCGCGACCGCCGGGGCCCGGGGGGGGCGCCCCCGTCCCGCCGCCCCGTCCGTCTCGGGTGTTCTTTTCGGGCTCGCTGACGAAGTAGCCCACCCAGCGCGCGTCATCCGAGAACGTCGGGTCTCCGCCGACCGGGATTGTGTAGAGGCGATCGGAATCCAGCGCCCGCACGAAGAGCGTGTCGTCCCCTTCGTTGGGAGCATACGTGTACGTCATCCATGCCCCGTCCGCCGAAAGAGCCGCCGAGGTGATCCGCTTCCAACGACCGTAGTCGTCGACGTTGAGCACCTTGAGCGTGTCAGAGGCGGGGGGCGCCACCGCGACCCGAGTCCGGTTCGGAAGGGTCGCGGAAGTCCAAGCGAACGTCGAAGCGGCGTTCGAAGCGGCGTTCGAAGGCGCCGGCGGGAGGGCGACCGTCAGAAGGAGTGCGGCAAAAATCACGGAAGGGGTCGTGCAACGCATGGGAGACTCCGAAAACGTGCCGGACGGGGGAGACGCGCGGAACTCGGCATGATGCGGGCGCGCGCGGCATGCGACAAGACAT
>JBBSOM010000152.1:0-6569 GCA_038259715.1 Longimicrobiales bacterium | reverse complement strand
GTTGGTCTCGATCCAGGCCGCCGGCACCCGCCCACCGGCCTTCTGGATTCCCGGCGGCGCTGCACTCGGCCTCTTCCGCCTTCAGCATATCGTCAACAGCTTCGGCCCGGAGCAGCCGGTCTTCGGGCTCGGATCTCAGCCTCCCGAGTCTCTGGATGCGATCGAAACGGTTGAGGAGCGCGCGGCGCGGTACCTCGAGCTCATCCAGAGAGCACACCCAACTGGACCCTATACCTTCATCGGTTTTTGTGCCGGGGGCCTCGTGGCGTTCGAGATGGCTCATCAGGTGAGGAGGGGGGGCGGCGAGGTCTCGTTCCTGGGGCTCATCAACAGTTCCTTCCCCGGCTATCCCTCTTCAGCGCTGGCGCGCTGGACGATTCGCGCCCAGCACCTGATCCACCAGATAGGGACGGCGCGGGAGGATGGGACGGGGGTCCTGGGTCTTGTGCGCCAGAAGCGTGAAGGCCGCCGCAAGGCACGGGCGGCAAGGGGTAGGCGGGAGACGCTCGAGCGCGAGGTCCAGCGGTCGGGCTTCCAGGAGGACGACACCGACCACGCAGATCTCCTGCTCGAGGCGACCGACTGCGTGATGGAGCGCTATCGACCGGCCCACTATCCGGGAGCCATCACGCATTTCATGTCGGACGATCCGGCGTTCGCGGGTGTGAGTCGCCGTCTCGACTCCCGGTTCGAATGGGCGCGGGTTGTGGACCGGTTCACCGTGGAATGGTTCAAGGGTGGCCATATCGCCGTGGTGGACGCACCCGAGGGAGCCGAATTCGCGGAGACGCTCACGAACGCGATCGACGCGGCCCTGGTGGAAGAAGGTGTTCCAATAGCAGAAGGGTAGGTAGGCAGGGCCACCCCTGCTCAGGGCCACCTCTACTCGGCGCGGAGCGCCTCCGCAGGCCCCACCCGGAGCGCTCTGCGTGCAGGAAGCCAACTCGCCAGTGCACCCACGCCCATCATCACCAGTGCCACCAGCACGAGTAGCCACGGCTCGCGGGAGGGAACGCGGAACACGAACACCCGCTTGGCCTGAGCCAGGAACAATCCGAGCGGCGCGCCGAGCATCGCGCCCAGTGCGATCTGCACGGCTGCTCGTCCGGTCACCGCGCGGAGCACCGCGCCGCGCGACGCACCCAGCGCCACGCGGATTCCAACCTCGCGTACGCGGCGCGTGACCGTGAACGACACGAGTGCGTACGTGCTCACCAGGGACAGCAGGAGCGCGGTTCCCCCGAGGGCGGTGAGGAGGCCACCAAAGAGTGCCAGGGTCTTGGCGTTTTCCGACCCTGCCTCATCCAGGGTGAGCACCTGTGGAACGAGTTGCTCGGGCTCGACCCGCGCGAGCGTCCGACGCACCTTGTCCGCCACGCCGGCCGGGTCGTCCGTCACGGAGAACACCAGATACACCCAGCCCGGGTCGACGAGCGGCACGTAAACGCCGGCTTCCATCCGCGGGTCGCCGACGCTCAGGCCGAGATCAGGGACGACGCCCACGATCTCCCGCCATTCCGGCGTTGTGGGCTCCGCCCCGCGGACCACCTGTCGGGGTAGAATGCGCACCCGGCGCCCCAACGGGTTCCGATCGCGCAGGAAGTCCCTCACGAACGACTCGTTCACCACAGCCACACCGGGAGCTCCCTCGATCAGGTCCTGTGGACCGAGCGTCCGGCCGAGCGTGGCCGTGGCACCCAGCGCCTCGAAGTATCCGGGGCGCACGCCGGCGACCGGCGCGGCACGGGACGCCGGAGCCGCCTCGTCAGGTCCTGCTTCCAGTTCCACCCGTTGCACCGGGGCCTCGACTCCTGGCACGTAGCTCGCGATGCCGACGTGCTCCACGCCGGGAACCCTTGCGGTCGCGGCCTCCACGCGTTCGAGGGCCGCGCGCGCCGAGTCGGGTCCCGCCGACCTCGACATGGACATGCCGGCCACCAGGATCCGTTCGGACGGGATGGATGCCCCCTGATGGGCATAGAGCACCATCCCGCGTACGGCCAGCAGCGCACCTCCGAGGAGCGCCACCGAGAGGGCAACCTGAAGCACCGACATGACCGAAGCCGCTCGTCCGAACACAGGGTGAATGCTTCCCCGCCCGCCGGCGCGGAGCGCGTCGCCCGGGGCGCCCCGGGTCGCTCGCAACGCCGGCAACCCACCCGCCACCACGCACGCCAGTAGCGTGACCGCCGCCATGAAGGCCTAGGTGCCCGGGCCAGGCATGAAGTCGATCCAGAACGGGATCTCGTGGACGAGCAAAATGGCAACGTGGGCCATCAACCGGTCAAGACCCCACGCGGCCAGCACGGCAGAGGCCACACCCAGCAAGAGCACCTCGCCGAAGAGCTGCATCACGAGCGTGCGACGCCCCGCGCCCAGCGCCGAGCGCACGGCCAGTTCGCTTCGGCGCGCGGCGGTACGCGCGGCGACCAGGCTGCCTACGTTTCCCGCGATCACGACCAACACCGCGAGGACCGCCGCGAGCAGGGCGGCGAGGGCGAGCTGCGCGGCCCCGGCCTGGGGGAATTCGGTGAAGGGACGCACCAGCACGCGGACCCGCTCGGTGCCGGCGTGCTCCTCCTCCCAGGCGGCGGACAATGCGGCGAGGCGAGCCTGGGCGGCCTCCAGCGTCACGCCTTCACGCAGAACGCCGAATACGCGGAGGCTACGAGCCGCGTCCGCGCCGTCCTGCGAGCCGCTGTTCGAGGTTGGGGCGTCGGCATCCCCGGCGCCCAGAGGAGTCCACACATCGGGCCGATTCGGGAATCCCGCCTCAGCGGGGAGCACGCCCACAATCTGATGGAGCGTGCCGCTCAGATTCACGGTGTGACCCACGACACCCGGGTCCGCGCCGTACCTGCGCCGCCAGAGCGCTTCGCTCAAGACCACGACCGGCGTGGCGCCCGGGTCGTCGTCGGCGGGCACAAGGGTCCGTCCGAGCAACGGCCGATAGGGGAGCACGCGAAAAGCGTCCGCGCTCATGGCGATCCCGGGTACCGCCTCCACCGCGCCATCGGCGTCGAGGATGTTCTCGCCGCCATAGGTGGTGGCGGCCCCCACGTACGCGAAGGCGTCGGTCTCTTTCGCTAGCGCCCGGAAGCGGTCGCGATGGATCGACACGGGAGCGACCGTCTCCTGGTCGAGCAGTCGCATCATGACGAAGCGGTCGCCGTCGGCGAAGGGGAGGCGGCTGAACGAGATCATCTCGATGATGTGGAAGGAGGCGGCCGACAGGCCGATGCCGGTAGCTAGGGCCAGCACGGCGGCCAGG
This sequence comes from Longimicrobiales bacterium, assembly GCA_038259715.1. GTDB lineage: Bacteria > Gemmatimonadota > Gemmatimonadetes > Longimicrobiales > Gaopeijiaceae > SZUA-318. The sequence goes on along the minus strand of JBBSOM010000152.1, from coordinate 3,298 downwards.
TTCAGAAGCGGCTGCTTCCTGGCCATGCGCAGCGCGAGCTTGATTTCCAGCGCGCTCAGCCAGGTCGCTCGCGCGGCCCGCACGCGCCCCCGTTCCACGACGAACGTGGCGCCGACGACCACCGCCTCCACGGAGGTGGCGATCCAGGCGCGAGTCACCCCCGAGCGGGCGAGCCGCCGAGCGTGCATCTCCTCCAGGTCGCCCAGGACGTCCTCGCGGCGATCGGCTGGAACGCACACGCGCAGCAACGCGCGGCTCCAGCGCTGAGTATGCGGCTTCATCGGACGCGTTCCAGCAGCGGGTCGAGTCCACCCCACATGCTCCGAAGCGCCTCCTGAGCTTCACGCATGGCCTCGGTGCCCGGCGCCTCCACCCGCACCAGCCGGCGTCCCTTGCCTCCGCGCTCGGGGAGCGAGTCCCCCATGCGCGTGGAAACGAGTCCCTTCTTCTCCAGGCGCTGCAAGGTGACGTAGACTGCGGAGCGGAGCACGTCGCGCCCCGTGCGGCCACGGATCTCGTCGACAATCGACACGGCGTGCGCTCCGTCCTCGCCGAGTCGAAGTGCGGCGAGGAGCACCATCAGTTCGAATTCGCCCAGACCCTGCCTGCCCATCCCGTCCTCCCCACCTGGTGACGCCACGGCGGTCACATCGATTTAAAAAGTGACAATGTGACTTTAATCGAAACCGCTCTTGTCGGGCAAGGAGCCTCATGTGGGCGGCGGCGGGAGTAGCGGCGTGGGCGGCGGGAGCGGCGGCGAGAAGCGCGGCGGCGAGACCGGCGGCGAGACTGGCCCGGGGTGGGCCGGTTCCAGTTGACGCCGACCCTCCCGCTGACCCTATTGGCTCGCATGGTACCGACCCGACGCGAAGTCCTCGCCCGGTTGGCCGCCCTCGCGGCCGGCGCCGCCCTGCCCGCTCGGGCGTGGGCGGTCGACGTCGTCGACCCGTTGGACGGCACGATCGCCGCGTACCGGGATGGCCTCCGGCGCGGGGAGTGGAGCGCGGCCGAGGTCACGGCCCAGGCGCTGGAGCGCTGCCGCGCGGAGGGAGCGGCCTGGCGGGCCATCGATGCTCTGTCCGACAGAGCTCCCGAGGAGGCGCGGGCCGCCGACGTCCGGCGGCGCGCCGGCCAGGTGCGCGGCCCGCTGGATGGCGTGCCCGTGTTCGCCAAGGCCATCTACGACATGGACGGCCTCCCCACCACCGCCTCCAACGCCGAGTGGGCGCGGCTCTTTCCGAAGGTGGTTGGGCGCGACGCGATCGAGGTGGCGAGGCTGCGCGCCGCGGGCGCCGTCGTCCTGGGCAAGACCGCCGCCGACGACTTCGCGTACCACGGCAACGGGACGAGCAGCCATACGGGCCAGGTGCTCAACCCGCACGACGTTACCGGAACCCGCACGCCGGGTGGGTCGAGCGCGGGCTCCGCCGTCGCCGTTTCGGGTGGGATGGCGTTTGCCGCGCTCGGCACCGATGACGGCGGCTCGAACCGCATTCCAGCTCAGTTCACGGGCGTGGTTGGGATGAAGCCGACCTTCGGGCTGGTGCCGCGGACGGGCGTCATTCCCACGTGGCCTTACCTCGACACGCATGGCCCGCTCGCGCGCTCGGTCGCCGACGCGGCCCTGCTGCTCGCGACGGTGGCGGGCGCCGACCCGTCGGATCCACTGGCGCGGGCGGTGGCCTGGGATGGGGCACCGGTCGCGACACTGCGGGACGACGCGCTTCACGGTGTGCGGCTCGGTCTGGTCGAGGCGCACGTCCCGCGCGAAGAGATGTCGGTCGAGGCACTCGCGGCGTGGGACCGGGCGGTCGGCGATCTGCGTGCGGCCGGCGCGATCGTGGATGCCTTCTCCCCCGCCGTCACGCTTTGGAATGTGCGGGAAGCGTTTGCCGCGGCAGCGGAGGGGCGTCGAGACGTGGCGGTCGACCCGAAATCGCCGGCCCCTACGGCCAACGCGCTCCAACTGTACTTTGCGGGGCGCACGGATCATGTCAGGGACGCGGTGCGGCGCGGTTATGCCGCCTATCAGGCCTACTACGATGTGCTGCCGCCCACGTTCGAACTGTGCGAGCCTCTGCTCTCTCGCCCGATGGCCGACGACCCGGCCGGGCTCTCGTTCGCACGTTCACGCGCCCAGGTGGTCGCTGCTCTGGCGGATACCATGCGCGCCGCGGGAGTGGGAGCGATGGTCTATCCGACCATGCCCTTCAATGCCACGCGGGTGGTCGACTCGTGGCCGCCCATCCGCACGACGCTGGGCTACGGCAACTGGCTCGGGTTGCCCGAGGTGTCCGTTCCAGCGGGGCTCGGCGCCGACGGAATGCCGGCGCTCAACCTTTCCGTGGTAGGGTTGCCGGGTGACGATGCGCTCGTACTCGCGCTGGCGCATGCGTATGAGCGCCAGTCCCGCCGCTTTGTGCCCGCGCCGCGTCCCGGGGGCCGGTAGCGGCTCGCCGTCAGGCGGGGCTCCCCATCGCGGCTCCGTCATAGCCACCCAACGCTTCCACCTGGGCTCGGGTGCCCGGACGGCGGAGAAGCTCAAGGAGCGCACACACCGGCGGCAGGTCGAGGAAATGCTCGGGCACGACCAACTCGTACGCCTCCTCGCGGATCGGCAGGAAGTCCAGCCCACGGGCCTCCCCCGCAGCCCGGATGGCGATGCCGGCGTCGGCTGCGCCGGCCGAGATTCCGTCCGCCACCGCCAGGTGACCCCGAGCCGACGTGTGGTACCCGACGATGGAATTCACGTCGACGCCGGCAGTCGCCAGCGCCTCGTCCAGCAGCGCCCGACTGCCGGACCCGGCTTCCCGGTTGAGCAGCCGGATTCCAGCTGTGGCCATGTCCGCGATTCCGCGGATCCGGAAGTGCACATCGGGACGCACGAGCAGCCCCTGCTCCCAGATCGCGAACGCGACGCGCGCGCACGGGAATGGGACCGTCTCACGGACGAAGGGCTCGTTCCAGGTGCCCGACGCGGCGTCCTTCAAATGGATGCCCGCGATGTGCGCGTCCCCCCGGGCCAGCGCCACCAGAGCGGCTCGGCTTCCGCGTTGGTTCCAACTCACGTCCACACCGCGCTCGCGTTGCAGTGCCTCGACGAGGACGCCGAACGCGGGATCACAGCCGACGACCGCGAGGCCGGCGGGAGGCGGACTGTCCGCGAGCAGACGGATCGTCACCTGCTCTCCTTCGACATGGTCCACCACCCCGTCCGCCGGCGACTCGGGGCGGTGTGCGTCGGCGCTCGGGTGGGCGATCCACCGTCCGGCGATCGGGGTCAGGCGCACCCGGGAGC
>JBBSOM010000151.1:0-6571 GCA_038259715.1 Longimicrobiales bacterium | reverse complement strand
GCGTTGGAACAGGGACCTGCCCTGGAGTTCTCCTGCCGTCTCCTCGTAGGACTGCGCCAACTCTTCCTCCGGCTGCTGTCCCGCGCGCAAGGACGCTTCGATCCGCTCCTCCAGCGCTCGGAGCGAATTCTTCAACTCGACGAGCTCACGATCTTCTTCGACCGCCTTGCTGGCGCGCGTCAGCGCCTGGTACTCGTCGGTCCGGGCCAGTGCGCCCCCCAGATCCCTCGCCATGTCGTAGATGCCAGCCATGCCAATCTCCTTCCCTGCCTTCAGGATTCATCCGCTGATGCCACCCGTCGGGCCAGCACCACGCGAGGGCGCCCGGCAAGATCCCGCCGCACGCGCACGTCTTCGTATTCACCCGTCCCCTCCACCGCCGCGGCCACCAGCCCCGACTGCGTGGCTCCGACCTCGAGCGCGAGCAGCCCTTCGGGACGAAGAAACGCCCCGGCACCCCGCACCACCTCGCGCACCAGGGTGAGGCCATCGGGCCCACCGAAGAGCGCCAAAGCGGGCTCCCACACGCCGACCTCGGGCTCGAGGCTCCCGGCTTCCGCGTCCGCCACGTACGGTGGGTTGGAAACCACCACATCGAATCTCTCTCCGTCGACCACGGGAGCGAAGAGGGAGCCGTGTCTCAACGCCACCTTCGCCTCCAGACGGGCCGCCCGGACGTTCTCCGCCGCCACCTCCAGTGCCTCCCGGGACGCGTCCGTCGCGACAACGAGCGCAAACGGCCCTTCGAGCGCGAGGGACAGCGCGATGGCACCGGAACCCGTCCCCAGGTCCAGGGCCATCAGGTCGTCTTTCTCCCGGCCCCTGGCCCATTGCAGGACTTCTTCGACCAGAACCTCGGTCTCGGGGCGCGGAACGAGCACCCGCGGGTCGACGCCCAGATCCAACTCGCGAAACGCGGCCCGGCCCAGAATGTACTGGAGAGGCTCCCGTTGCGCCCGCCTCCTCAGCAAGGGCCGGAAACGGTCCAGTTCCTCACGCTCCAGCGGGCGGTCGAATTGAAGGTAGAGTTGGAGGCGCGCGATGCCGAGCGCGTGTCCCAGAAGATGCTCCGCGTCCAGCCGTCCGCGCTCCACGCCCCGTGCCTCCAGGTACTCGCCGCTCCAGCGCATGAGGCGCAAGACGGTCCAGACATCACCGTCCTCTGCTCGGCCTACATCGGCCGCGTCCGGGGTCGTCACAAGGCCGAAGTCTCCAGGCGCTCCTCCTCCTTGGCCAGGCGAAGCGCGGCAACAAGCTCGTCCAGGTCCCCTTCCAGAACGGCGCTGAGGCTGTGCAAGGTGAGGCCGATGCGGTGGTCGGTGACCCGGTTCTGCGGGAAGTTGTACGTGCGGATCTTGGCTGAGCGATCGCCCGTCCCCACTTGCGTCTTCCGCTCCTGGGCGCGCACGGCCTCCTGCTTGGAGATCATCTGATCGAGCAGCCTGCTACGCAGCACCTTCATGGCCTTGTTCTTGTTCTTGAGCTGTGACTTCTCGTCCTGACACGACACCACCAGACCGGAGGGAATGTGCGTGATGCGCACGGCGGAATCGGTGGTATTGACCGACTGACCACCGGGGCCGGACGAACGGAAGACGTCGATGCGCAGGTCGTTCGGATCGATCTGCAGGTCGACTTCTTCGGCCTCCGGGAGCACCGCGACGGTAGCCGCGGACGTGTGGATGCGCCCCTGGCTCTCCGTCTCGGGCACGCGCTGCACACGATGGACGCCGGACTCGTAGCGCAGGCGGCCGTATGCGCCTCGCCCCCGGACAAGGAAGATCGCCTCCTTGATCGAACCGGGAATCCCTTCGGAGAGCGAGAGCAGTTCGACCGACCAGTCCTGGCGCTCCGCCACCCGCTCGTACATGCGCATCAGGTCGGCCGCGAACAAGCCGGCTTCGTCGCCGCCCGTGCCCGCGCGCACCTCGACCACGGCCGCACGGTCTTCGAGTGGATCCCTGGGAATCAGGAGTGCGCGAGCCTGATCGATGAGGCCACCGATGCGCTCCTCCAGGCTGAAGACCTCGTCCTCGGCCATCGCGCGCATCTCCTCGTCGTCGGTATTCTCGAGGAGGTCGGCCGCGCCATGGTGCTCTTCAACGGCCTCGTGCAACGCTCGGGCCGCGTCGACGATAGGCCCGAGGTACGCACGCTCCCGACCCAGCTCGCGCAACCGCTCGGGGTGCTTGAGGACGTCCGGGCTCGCCAACTCGCGATCCAGAGCGATGAAGCGCTCTTCCGCGTCGCGGAGGCGCCCGTCCAAACGGGGGTCGATCTCGAAGGTCTTCATGGGGAAGCCGCCGCGCGAGGGTCCGCTGCGGCGTCGATGCGGCGGCGAGCGCGCGGCCGGGACGGAGACCCGGCCGCAGCGCTCACGCGCACGTCACTTGCCGACCTTCTCGTACTTCCTCTTGAAACGGTCGACGCGCCCCGCGGTATCGATGAGACGCTGCTTTCCGGTGTAGAACGGGTGGCACACCGAGCAGATTTCGACGTGGACCTCATCCTGCGTCGCCATCGTCTCGAAGCGGTTCCCACAGGCGCACACGACGGTCGCCTTCTTATACTCGGGATGGATGCCCTGCTTCATGTCCAACTCCACGTGCCGAAGTGGAACGGGCCCGGGCGCCGTTCGGATGGCGGCCCCTGGCCCGACGTTTCTCGAACAGGAGGGGCAGCGTTTCTTCGCTCACCCACTCCCTCTATAGCCCCAAGAAGTTAATCTCGACCCCCGCTCGGGTCCAGGGATGGATACCGTCGCGCCAACAGCATCGAGGCGATCACGAGCAAAAGCGCGGCGATCGCGGAGCCATTGCCCACCAGGTCACCGAAGCGGGTGTAGAAGGTGCGGATGTCCGTGGTGTACACCACGCTCACCCGCACGCCCTCCTGGAAGAGCGGAATGGTGTCGTACACGCGGCCCACGGGGTCCACATAGAGCGAGATCCCCGTATTCGCGGCCCGCGCAACCCCCATGCGGTTCTCGATGGCCCGCATGACCATATGTGCCGGATGCTGCCAGAGCGCGGTCGTGCGGGCGTACCAGGGCTGGCGGCCATACCAACCGTCGTTCGTGATATTGAGCAGCACGTCCGCGCCTTCACGTCGGAAGGTGCGCGCGCCCTCCGGGTACGTGGATTCGTAGCATATGAGCGGAGCGTAGGCCGTCTCGTCCACCCTGGCCAACGGCCACCCCTGCCCCACGCCGAAACTGCCGAAGTACGGAAGGCGCCGGAGCAACGACGCGGGTACCAGCGGAACGCGTTCGACGATCGGAACCAGGTAGCGCTTGTCGTACTCGTAGTCGGTCAGGCCCTGCGGCTTCATGAGGAAGGCCGAGTTGAAGGGCACGTATCCGCCCTGCGGGAGCGGCTCGGAGCCAATCGCTCCGAACAGGATCGGGGCGCCGACCTCACGGGAGTATGACTGGACGCGGGAACGGACGTAGTCCGCTCGGGCGTTCGGGACATCCAGGTAGACCGGAAACGTGACTTCGGGGAAGACGACCAGATCTGCCGAGCCCGGGTCGATGCGGCGCATGAGGCGGTCGAGGGCCGCAAACGTGCTGTCGAGCACCTCCTCCCCACTCAGTTTGAGGTCTTCACGGATGTTGGGCTGCACGACCGCGACGCGACCGGCCTCGCGCATCTGGAGTGTGTCGGCCCGCCATACGCCCCATGAAGGAGGCACAACGACGACCAGAACCAACGCCGCCCCGAAGCGGAGTCGCGGTCCCGGGTCACGCCAACGCAGAATGAGCGTGGCCAGCAGTCCGCTGACCAGCGCCAGCCAGAAGCCGACCCCCCTCGCCCCGACGAGTTCGGCGATCCCGACCAGCTTCGGGAAGCCTGTGAGCGACGTGCCCAGGCCCAACCAGGGAAAGGCGAGCGGACCCGGCCAATGCGCCCGGAACCACTCCGTCGCGGTCCAGGTCACCGGAAGCGCGATCCAGAGCGGTGCCCGAACCTGGTGGACCGACCGGTGCAACATCCAGCCGAAGAGCGCGGCTGCGCCGGCGAGCATGACGATCGAGCCGAGGTAGGCGAGGATCGCCATGTCCGTGAACCAGATCAGCGCGACCAGGATCCAGTAGAAGACGATGCCGAAGTAGATCACGCCGAAGAGGATGCTTCCGCGCACCGCCGAACGGCGTCCCTCACGGTCCGCGGACAGCCCCTGCATCCAGAGTGCGAAGGGCACCAGCCCCACAAAGGGAAGGACAAGCGGATGGAGCGGGGGGTACGACGCCGCGAGCAGCAGTGCCGAGACGGTCGGTAGGAGTCGCTCTCCCGGGCGGGCCCAGAGGAGGCGCAGCAGGCCCCCGACGGCGCTCGGCCCGCGCCTGGCTATAGAGCCACCTGCCGGCCCTCTTCGGCGGAGCGGTACGCCGCCCGGATCAGTCCCATGAGCTGCACCTGATCCCCTGGCGACTCGACCGCCGCCCTGCCCGAAACCCCGCGGACGAAGTAGTCGAGGAGTCGACGATACGCATTCGTGTACGGGTTCTCACGCCCCTGGGGAGCGGGCTGTTGGGGCGTGACGTCGAGTGGCCGGCCGCCGAGCTGCTTGTAGACCTCCAGAGGCGGCAATGACGCCGACCCGTCGGTACCCATCACCCTTGCATAGTATCGATCCACGCCGGCGAAGAATCGGTTGCTGACCTCGACGCTGAACGCCGCGCCACCCTCGGTCTCGAACATCACCGTGGCCGCGTCCTCGACCGGGTGGTCACCGCGCGTGACGACGCAACTCACGCGCGTCGGCGCCGGATATCCGACCAACCAGAGGCACAGGTCGATCGAAGGGACGCCGAGGTCGATGAGCGCCCCACCGCCGGCCACATCCGGCTGCTGGCGCCAGTTCGACCGGGTCGTCGGAACGGCCCGCGTCAGCCAACTACCTCGCACCGCGTACACCTTCCCGATCTCGCCGCCCGCCACGAGTGCGCGTAGCGCGGCGATCTCGGGACGGAAGCGATGCGACTGTCCCACCACGACCGCACGTCCGGCCTTCTTCCCCGCCGCGACCACCCGCGCCACCCCCTCGGGGGTCAGCGCGAGAGGGCGCTCGACGAAGACGTGCTTTCCGGCCTCGAGCGCCTGGACGGCCATCTCCTCGTGCAGGGCGTTGGGCGTGCACAGCACGACGGCGTCGAGGTCGTCGCGACGGAGCACCTCGTCGGGGGCGATCACCTCCGCGACCCCGAATCGATCGGCGATCGTGCGGGCCTTGGGTAGGTCGAGATCCGAGAGCACGGCCAGGTCGACGTCATCCCGCTCCGCGAGGATCGGGATGTGCATGACCTGACCGATAGCCCCCGTTCCAACCACCGCGAAGCGGGGCGCCGGCTTCTCGTCGGTCATCGGGTTCGTTCCTCCCCCGGGGCGGATGCGCCCGTCATGATATGGGCTCCGAAGCGGACCCCGTAGTAGTGCAGGTCACCGAGGATCTCGAAGCGTCCCTCACCCGACACACGAAACCGTTCGGAAAGCAGGTACTCGAGCCCCGCGGCGAGGTCGAATCCCGCGGTAACGGAATCGAGCAGATCCTCCACGAACGTGCCATTGATGGCGTCCCCATTCCCATTCAGCAGGTGGACTCCCGCGCCCGCGCCGAGATACGTGAGGACCCCGAAGGGTACCCGCCAGACGACCTGTCCGTCCACCGCCAGCGCGACGTCGCTCCAGTCGATGCGACCGAGGTTCACGGAAGGTGCGGGTTCCCCGGTCTGCGTGGCGACCAACGCAGCGACGCGACGCTCCAACTCGTGGATCTCACCTGCCTTGAAGTCGCTCTTCCAGTACGTCAGCGTCGGTACGATACGCACGCCCGGCCCCAGGTAGCCCAGATCCATGCGCAGGCCCAGCGTCTGCGTCGGCTCCACCCGACTGGGCCAGATGTAGCCCCACTGTGCGCCAAAGCCGCGGAAGGCCAGGTTTTCGTAGTCGAAGTCGGCCAGTCCTTGCGCGGACAGGGCCGCCGGCGCGGCCATGAAGGTGCACATGGACCAGAGTGCCGCCCCACCCCACAACGTTCGTCTTATCCTCACCGTCGCACCTCCCCCACCAGGTCGTAGTCCAAAGCCTCGACGATCTCCACCCGCACCCTCTCGCGCAGCCTCACGGAAGAGACGTCCGGACGCACCCCGGCACGGATGGGGTCGGACGTGACCGGAAAAACGGGAAGATCGCGGAGGCGGGTCATCCACAGCGTGCCGGACTCTTCGACACGCAGATCATCTTGAAATGATCTGCGCCCCGGGAGGCGGCGTGAAGGTGAACCAACCCTCGGGGATCTTCGGGTCGAGGGAGATCCGTTTCAGCGTGACCGTACGCACCGACTGGTTCTCGTCCTCGACCCTCACCTGCCGGAGCAGATGGTCGTCCTTGTCGACCCAGACCACCGCGGACACGTACGATTCGTGCGTGCGTGGCACGAGGCGTATGCGGTAGGTATCGTGCCCTGCGACGCGCTCGGCTCCCTCTTCGGTGGCCACATACTTCTCCGCGGGATGCTCCAGGAACTCCCGATGGAAGTCGAAGCCGCCCGGTGCGTCGGCCACCGGCAT